>NZ_JBEXSI010000037.1:0-71766 GCF_040613515.1 Streptomyces sp. NPDC006261 | reverse complement strand
GTCCGATGAGCTTCTTGGTGTAGTGCATAAGCGCAGCCTAAGAGTCCCGATGGAGTGCTCCGTGGGCCTGCTGCGGCTCCCCCGCCCCCTCCCGTGGCCCCCGGAGCACTCCATCGGGACTCTTAGGCTGCGCTTATGCACTACACCAAGAAGCTCATCGGACTGGCCGCCGTCGGCATCCTCGCGGTCGGCTGCGGCTCCGGGGATTCCACCGGTTCGACCGTCGACCCCGCCGCCGACACCAAGCCCGACACCGCGCAGGAGACGACGGCCGCCCCGCAGGCGGCGCCGCTGCCCGTCACCGTGGACGGACCGCAGAAGGACGTGCTCGACAGCGCCTCCGACGGGCAGCTCAAGGTCCTGCCCAAGCCGGACAACAGCGCCCCCTTCACCAAGAGGGTGGAGCACAAGCTCCAGGAGCAGGTCCTCGGCCGGGTCAAGGTGCCCGGCACGACCAGTGCCGAGTGCCCGGACGGGGTGACGCAGAAGGCCGGTGCCGTGAGCACCTGCAACGTCACCTACGAAGGCGCTGTCATCCCGTACGAGGTCAAGATCAGCGACTCGTACAAGGAAGGCAGCTTCATGACCTTCTACAACGCCAGACCTCTCAAGGGTCTGCTCGTCGCGAAGGTCGTCCACAACGAGCTGTTCAAGCGGTACGGCAGCCGCTCCGACGCGTCCAAGCTCGCCTGCGAGGAGTTCCCCGCCGCCACGGCCGTCGATTTCGACGCCGATTCCGGTCTGACCTGCCAGTACTGGAGCAAGTACGGCAACCAGGGCGACGGCGGGTACGAGACGCTGCGCGTCAAGGCCGGTACCTACGGCCCGAGCTTCGAACAGGTCCGCTGAGGCCGGTCCGTTCTACCAGCGCACCCCCAGCCTCCGCGGACTGCGGGATGTCGTTCCGGTACGCCAGAGCACCGTCTCCACGGGCTCGGTCAGGCGCAGGCCCGGGAAGCGGGCGGCCAGGCGGTGCAGGGCGATCTGGAGTTCCGTACGGGCCAGCCAGGCGCCCAGGCAGTAGTGGGCCCCGGCTCCGAAGGAGAGGGTGGGGGCCTCCAGCGGGGCGAACAGGTCCTCGCGCGTGTGGCGGGAGAAGATCTCCGGGTCCCGGTTGGCCATGCCGCAGTCCGCGAGCACGACCGCGCCGGCCGGGATCGTCACCCCGCCGACCTCGGTGTCCGTGGCGGCGCGACGTGCCGTACCCCGGTCGTCGCCCAGCGGGACGAGGTGGATGAGCCGGTCCGCCACCCGTCCGGCCGCCTCCTCGTCGGCGCCGATGCGGGGCCAGCTCTCGGGGCGCTCGCCGAGGAGGTAGAGCAGCGCGTTGCCCAGCATGGTCATCGTGCTGTCGTGGCCCCCGACGACGAGCCCGCACACCAGGCTCACCAACTGCGCCTCGGGGAGCCCGCCCTCCTCGTCGGCGGCCCGCACCAGGCTGCTGATCAGGTCGTCGGCGGGGGCGCGCCGCCGCTGAGTGAGGAGCTCCGCGCCGAACGCGCCGAACTCCTTCAGTACGGACTCCACCTCCTCCCCGGAGTGGGAGCCGTCCGAGAAGGCGTGCTCGCTCCAGTGGCGCATCCGGTCGCGCGCGGACTCGTCCAGGCCCATCAGCCGGCTGATCACCGCCACGGGGAGGGGGAGGGTGAACTCCTCCACCACGTCCGCCGGTTGCGGTCGGTCCTCCAGCCGGTCCAGGAGCTGTTCCACGATGGCGGCGATCCACGGCCGCCAGCGGGCGACGGCCCTCGGGGTGAAGGCGCGGCGCAGGGTGCGGCGCAGCCGCAGGTGGTCGGGGCCGTCCTGGTTGAACATCAGGTCGGGGTCGTTCACGAGGTCCGGTACGTCGGAGAGGGCGGGGGCGTCGTCGGCGTACAGCTGGGCCCGGCCGAAGCGCGGGTCGGAGAGCACCTGGCGGACGTCGGCGTACCGGCTGACCAGCCAGGCGGGGGCTCCGCCCGGCAGTTCGGCGCAACGGGGCGGGCCCGGTTCCTCGAAGCACAGGCGGTGCAGGGGGACCAGGGACGACGGGTCGGTGGTGGTCATCGTGCCTCCCGGGACAGGGCGTACGGGTGAGCAGGGCGGGGAACGACGGCAGTCCTCACAGCGCCACCAGGACCTTGCCCCGGTGGTCCGCCCGGTCGCGGTAGAGGCTCTCGTAGGCGGCGGGGATGGCGTCGAAGCCGTGGTGGAGGGTGTGGTCGCAGACGACCTCCCCGCGCCGGACCCGGCCGCCCAGCTCCGCGTGGAGGTCCTTCCAGTTCTGCTCGGTGAACCACTCCAGCGAGAAGATGCCCCGGACCGTCGCCCGCGGGAACATCAGGTAGGGCAGCAAGCGCGGGCCGGTGTCCTCGTTACCGACCTGGGTCGCCCACTGCCAGCACACCGCCACCTGGCTGCCGACGTTGAGCATGGGGAACACCACGTCGGTGACCGTGCCGCCGAGGTTGTCGAAGTAGCGGTCGACCCCGTCGGGGGCCGCCCGGGTCAACGCCTCGCGGACGGTGCCGGGGCTGTCGGTGTGCCGGTAGACGACGACCGCGTCGAAGCCGAGGCCGAGGAGGTACTCCGCCTTCCGCGGGGACGAGGTGGTCCCGACGACGCGGGCGCCGGCGAGCGCGGCGAGCTGGCCGACGAGTGTGCCGACCGCGCCGGAGGCCCCGCTGATGACGAACGTGTCCCCGGGCGCCACCGTCATGTACTTGGCGAGGGTGCCCCACGCCGTCATCCCCGGGCCGCCCATCACGCTCAGCGCGGTCGGGAGCGGCAGGGCGTCGTCGTACCACTGAGGATCCAGCCTGCGGTAGGCCGGGAAGACCATGGGGAACGTGCCGGTCTGCCAGAGCTCGGACTCCCCGGTGGAGACGACGTGGGACCGCCAGCCGCCGAAGCCCTGCACGAGGTCGCCGACGCCGTGGGCGGCGCGCGGCCCGGCCTGGACGACCTCCATGATCGAGTCGGCGCCCATATGGGCCCCGATCGGGGTGTCGAGGGCGATGCCCTGGAGGTAGGGGTCCACGGAGACGTACAGCGTGCGCAGGAGCATCTCGTCCGGGGCCAGGGTCACGTCGACGTTCTCGACGACCTTCTCGTAGACGCGGTCCACGTCGGGCACGCCCTCGACGTGCTCGCGGACCACCCATTTCGCGATCTTCATGTGCTCTTCCCTGTCGTCGGTACGGCGGTGGCACCTCGGTCGGCCGGCACGGGGATGACGCGGTGGGTCGGCGGGGGCGCGGTGAGGTCGACCGACGCGGTGAAGGGCTTGCCGTCGTCGCGGCAGATGAACTGCGTGACGTGGCGTCCGGCGGCGGCTGCCCGGATCAGCCCGCCGGTGGTGGCCCAGACCCCGGACTGGTAGAAGTTCGCCAGGCCCGGCAGCCCCGGCCCGTGCTTCCTGACCAGCTCTTCGAGGGTCTCGCCGCTCTCCACGAACGGCTGCCAGCCCAGCACCGTGCCGTCGTAGTTGCCGGTGTAGCGGACCTGGGTGAGCGGGCTGGAGACGTCGCGTACGACGATGGCGTCGCGCAGGCCCGGGAAGCGCTGCTCCAGGAAGTCCACGAGCGTCTCGCGTGCGCGCCTTTTGGCCGCGTAGTAGCCGCGGCCGTGGCGGACGGGCAGGGTGTGCAGTTCCTGGCCGCCGCGGGTGCGGGTGACCTGTTCGGGGCCTTCGTCCAGGGCCCGCCAGGGGGCGATGTCGCAGAAGTAGGTGGCGTAGACGACGGTGGTGCCGGCCGGCGAGAGTTCGGGGTAGTGGCGGTTGCGGAACTGGACGTTGATGCTGGCGTGGCGGATGCCGGTGAGCTTCGCCGCCGTGGCTTCGTCGAGTAGGTACGTCGTGCAGGGGTCCCCTTCCGGGAAGGGGCGGGCAAGACCCAGGAACAGGGTGAAGTAGCCGGGGAAGACCATGCCCGGTTCGTGGATGGTCCGGGTGTAGAGCTTGCGGTACTCCTCGCCCAGGTACTTGCCCTCCAGGAACTTCATGGCGGTGGTGTGGCCGTCGCAGGCCGAGACCACGATGTCGGCGCGCAGTTCGCTCCCGTCGCTGAGCCGGACGCCCACCGCACGGTCGTCCTCGACGATGACCGTCTCGACCTTCGTGTTGTACGAGACCTCCCCGCCGAGCCGGCGGTAGCGGGCCTCGATGGACCGGGCGAGGCCGAGGGAGCCGCCTTCGGGGACACCCGCGGAGAGGTTGGCGTGGGAGGCGAGCTGGAAGTGGAACGGAAGCACGGGGAAGTTCGGGTGCTTCTCGTACAGGATGAAGTTGAACGCCTCCCGCAGCAGCGGGTCCTTGAACTTCGCCGAGTAGTCGGCCATCAGGACGGTGATCGTGGTGCGGACGGCGTTGAAGTAGGGGAGGAACGAGGCGAGCATCCGCCAGCGCTCCACGCGGCCCATCAGCCCGACGGGTTTGAGGAACGGGTAGACGGCAAGGGCCTTGCGGAAGCTGCGCAGTCGGTCGCAGAACGTCCGTACGGTACGGGCGTCGGCCGGCGAGATCCCGATGAGATGGGCTTCCAGCCGGTCCGGGTCGGAGTAGAAGTGGACGGCCCGCCCGTCCTGTCCGCGCACGATGTTGAACACGTCGAAGTGGCGGATCTCCTTGCCCTGCAACGCGCCCAGCTCCAGCCAGATCTGGTGCATCTCGTTGCCGGGGCCGCTGCCGAGGAGCCAGCTGACGCAGGCGTCCAGGGTGAAGCCGCCGCGCTCCCAGGCGGTGCAGCAGCCGCCGGGCAGTTCGTGCATCTCCAGGATGTGGGTGCGGTAGCCGTTCATGCGGGCGTAGCAGCCGGTGGAGAGGCCGCCGAGGCCGCCCCCGACGATGATCATCGACTCGCGGGGCCGGCGGGTCCTGTGGGTCGCGGACGTGGTCATGAACTGGTGTCCTCCCGTGCTGACCACCGGTCGAGCTGGGGCAGCCGGCCCAGCTTCCCGGTGTGCCACGGTTCGGTGGCCTCGCTCTCCCACGCCCGGAATTGCAGGCCGAGTTCGCGGCAGAGGTACTGCGTCGCGAAACGGCCGGTGGAGGCGGCGCGGATCAGGCCGCCCATACCGACCCACTGCCCGGCCATGGAGAAGCCGGTGAGGCCGGCCAGCCGCATCCGGTCCCGCCCGACCAGGCGGGCGGACACGTCATCCGCGTCGGAGAAGGCCTTCCAGGCGAGGATGGAGCCGTTGTGGTTGCCGGTGTACCGGTGGGTGGTGGCGGGTGAGGCGACGTCGACGAGGTCGATGCGGTCGGTGATGCCCGGGGAGCGGCGCTCCAGGAAGGTGCGGACGAAGCCGGCGACCTCGTGCTTGCGTTGCCGGTACTCCTTGCGGTCCCTGGTGCGCAGCTCCTTCCAGTAGGCGTAGTCGCTGAAGTAGGTGCAGTGCAGGACGGAGCGGCCGGGGGGCGCGAAGCCGTCGGAGTACCGGGAGCGCGCCTGGACGACCAGGCTGTTCTGGAGGGCGCCGGGAAGCTGTTTCCCGTCCTCGCCGGTCAGGAGGTGGGTGGTGCTGTGGGCCTCGCCGGGGTCGAAGTCGCCGCGCAGGCCGACGAAGGCGGAGACGACCGCGGGGAAGAGGGTGCCGGGGCGTTGGAGGAGGTCGGTGTAGAGCTTGTCGATCCCGGGTCCGGTGTACCGGCCGCCGAGCAGCTCGTGGACGGTGGTGCGGCCGTCGGCGGCGGAGACGATGTGCTCGGCGAAGTAGCGTCTGCCGTTGCGGAGTTCGACGCCGATCGCCCGGTCGTCCTCGACCAGGATCTTCTCCGTACGGGCCCGGTAGGTGACGTGTCCGCCCAGGCCCAGATAGCGCTCCTCGATCGAGCGCGAGAGTCCGAGTGAACCTCCTTGCGGGAAACCTGCGTTGAGGTGGTACGCCGCCGCCATGTTGAACAGGTACGGCAGGAGGGGGAAGCCCTCCGGGTCCTGGAAGAAGATGTTGCGGAAGGCCCGGCGCAGCAGCGGGTCCTGGAACCGGTCGGCGAAGACGTGCATCGGGGTGGCGGCCGTCCGCCAGAAGAGGCGGAAGGCCGGCAGTACCGTGCGCAGGGTGGCCGCCCGCTCCCGTACGGTCCGCAGGGCGGGTGCCGTCAGGAACGGGTAGAGGTCGATGGCGATGAACCGCTTCAGGTCTCGGGTGAAGGCCCGGATCTGGGGTGCGTCGGCCGGTGAGATGGCCAGCAGGTGGGCCTCCAGGCGGTCCGGGTCGTTGTAGAAGGTGACCGAACGGCCGCTCGCGTCCTCGACCTTGTTGAACAGCTCGAAGTTGGTGACGGTCTTGCCGTCCAGGGCGCCCAGCTCCCGCCACACCCGGTGGGCGTCGTTGCCGGGTGCGGTGCCGATCAGCCACTCGATGCAGTAGTCGAAGAGGTAGCCGTCCCGCGACCAGGCCGTGCAGCAGCCTCCGGGCAGTACGTGCTTCTCGAAGATCCGGGTCCTGGCGCCGCTCATCTGGGTGTAGCAGCCGGTGGAGAGGCCGGCCACGCCCGCGCCGATGACGATGACACGGGGTGGTGTGCCGGGGGTGCGCTCGCGGCTGCTCCAGTCGTCGGGCCCGTTCCGGGGGGTGCTCACGTCATCCGCCATGGGCCGCGTCTCCCGTCAGTACGGTGCGGACCAGAGCGGCGTTGCGGGTGAGGTGCTTGGGGTCGAGCATGTCGGCGTGGACGCCCGAGCCACGCAGCACGACGGTGGTTCCGGTGGAGCTGCCGTGCCAGGTGCCGTGCTCGCCGGCCGCGTACAGGGCGGTCTTCTCCTCGTCGGTGATCACGCTGACCGGCGCGGTCACCGTTCCGGTGTTGGGGGTGCGGCCGCAGAAGGTGAGGTACTCCGCGGCGTGCGCGAGCGTCTCGCGGGCGACGGCTTCCGAGCCGGTGTGTTTGCGCAGGTGGTCGGCGAGTTCGGCCTCGAAGACGCGAATCCCCTCGTCCCCCGGCACGTAACGCTCCGTGATGCGGCGGGAGTCGAGGATGACCACATGGCCCACTCGCCGTCCCCGCCGCTCCAGCTCCTTCGCGGTCTCGAAGGCGAGGTTGCCGCCGAGCGAGTAACCGAGGAGCAGGCAGGCGCCTTCGGGCCGGGCTGCTTCGACGAGGTCGGCGTAGCGGGCGACCTTGTCGTCACCGAGGAGGTAGTTGAAGCCGATGACGGCGTACTCCGGGAGCTGGGCGGCGAGGCCGCGGTAGACGAGTCCGTGGCCGCCGGCGGGCGGGAAGCAGAAGAGGTGCGGGGACTGACCGGAGTTGAAGGTCAGATACGGCAGTTCGTCGGCACTGGTGCTGTGCAGGACCTCCTCCACGGTGGCGGCCATGCCGTGGAGGGTGGTGACCTGGTAGAGGCGGCTGACGGGGACGCTCACGCCGAACTCGGTGCGCAGGTGGTGGAGAAGCTCGATGAGCTTGATGGAGGAGCCGCCGGCCTCGAAGAAGTCGTCCTCCAGTCCCACCTGCTCGAGCCCCAGCAACGCCTTCCAGTGCCGGGCCACGCCGGTCTCGTAGAGCGTCACCGGCTCCTCGTGGGGGCGCTCGCCGGTCTCGGCCCGGGGTGGGGGCAGAGCGGCGGTGTCGATCTTGCCGGTGGCGGTGAGCGGGAGGGCGGGCAGCTCGACGAAGTACGACGGGATCATGTACGAGGGGAGCGAGCCGGCCAGGTGGCGGCGCAGGGCCCGCCGGTCGAGCGCGGTACCGGGTGTCGCCGGTACGCAGTAGGCGCAGAGTGCGGCCTCTCCCCCGGTGTCCGTGGTGACGGTGACGACGGCGCGGGCGAGCGGAGGCCACCGGGCGAGGTGGGCCTCGATCTCGCCGGTCTCGATGCGGTGGCCGCGCAGTTTGACCTGGCCGTCGGTGCGGCCGAGCAGGTGGACGCGGCCGTGGGCGTCCCAGCGGGCGATGTCGCCGGTGCGGTAGAGCCGTTCGGGGCGGGCGCCCGGCCGTTTGCCGAGCGTACGGGTGACGAAGCGGTCCGCCGTCTGCTCGGGGTCTCCGGCATAGCCGAGCGCGACGCCGTCGCCGCCGATCCAGAGCTCGCCCGGGACGCCGGGCGGGACGGGTTCGCCGTGGGCGTCCAGGACATGGAGGGTGCTGTGGGGCAGGGGGCGGCCGATCGGCACCATGAGACCCGGTTCGAGGTCGTCGACGGGCCCCTCGAAGAAGGCGCTGTCGATGGTCGCCTCGGTGAGGCCGTAGGAGTTGATGAGCCGCGTCGCCGGACCGCACAGCTCGCTCAGCCGCTGGTACTCCGCCACCTTCCAGGCGTCCGAGCCGACCACCAGCAGCCGCAGGAAGTCCAGCCGGAGCCGCTCCCGCAGGCAGTGGTCCATCAACCCCCGCACCACGACCGGGACGAACTCAGCGCAGTCGACGCGCTCCTGACGCATCGTCCGGTACAGGCGCGCGGTGTCGAAGAGCAGGTCGCGGTCGGCCAGGACGAGGCTGCCGCCCGAGCAGAGGGCGCGGACCAGGTCCCCGGTGAACACGTCGAACGACGGCTCGGCCATCTGGAGGTGCACCCGGACGTCCGTCTCCAGCCGGTACTCCTGGCGCCATGCCCCGTACGCGGAGGCGAGGTTGCGGTGGCTGACGCGGACGGCCTTGGGGCGGCCGGTGGAGCCCGAGGTGGTGATGACGTACGCGGTCGAGTCCGGGGCCGTTTTCTGCCGGGGGCCGCCCGGGTGCGGCTCGGTCGCGTGCAGGGAGTCGAGGGTCAGGGTGATGACCGGCAGCGCGGCCGTTCCCTCGCGTGCGGGCTCGCCGGAGACGATGACGACGCCCGCTCCGGTGGCCCGGACGAGGTGCGCGACGCGGTCGGCGGGCTGGTCGGGCCTCAGGGGCAGGTAGGCGCCGCCGGCCTTGAGCACGGCGAGCAGGGTGACGATCAGCTCCGGCGACTTGTCCAGGCGGACGACGACCACCGAGCCGGCGGTGACGCCCAGGGCGCGCAGCCGTGCGGCCACGTCGGCGGCCCGCCGTTCCAGCTCCCCGTAGGTCAGCCGACGGGCGCCGCCGCCCGGAAGGGGCATGGTGACGGCGACGGCCGCGGGGTGTTCGGCGGCGACGCGGGCGATCAGGTCGTGCACCGGGGCGAACGGCGTTTCCTGGTCCGTGGCGGCCGGGGGCAGGGCGGGCCGGCTCCACTCCCCCACCAGTTGTTCCCGTTCCCGGTCGTCGAGCATCTCCAGGCGAGAGACGGGACGTTCGCCGGGGGCCCGGGTCATGCGGTCGAGCAGAGCGGTGTAGTGGGCGGCCATGCGGCGCATGGTCTGCGGGAGGAAGAGGTCGGTGTTGTACTTGAGGACGCAGTGGAAGCGGTGTTCCGCCTCGTCCTCGTACGCGGAGAGCGTGATGTCGAACTGGCCCTCCTCTTCGGGCAGTTCGATGTACTCCAGCCGGTAGCCGTACCGCTCGGTGGCGACCTTGTGGGTGAGGAGGATGAACATCGCCTGGAAGACGGCCGAGCGGCTGGGGTCGTGCTGGAGGCCCAGCTCGTCGACGAGCAGGACGAACGGGTACTCCTGGTTGTCCAGGCCGCCCAGGACCGTCCGGCGGACCTGTTCCAGCAGCTCGGCGACGGTCGGGTCGCCGGTGAGGTCGGCGTGGAGCGGGAGCGGGTTGACGAAGTAGCCGTAGACGGAGGCGAAGTCCTGCCGCGTCCGGCCCGTCACCGGGGAGCCGACGACGATGTGGTCCTGGCCCGAGTAGCGGTGGAGCAGCAGGTAGTAGGCGCTCAGCAGCACCATGAACGGCGTGACGTTGTGGGCACGGGCCAGGGCGTGGACGCGGGCGCTGAGTCCGGCGTCGAGCACGAAGAACTCGGAGGCCCCGTTGTGTGTCTGGACCGCCGGCCGCGGCTTGTCGACGGGGAGGTCGAGAAGGGGGACCTCGGCGGGGAGGTGAGAGCGCCAGTAGTCGAGCATCCCGGCGGCCTGGCGTCCGGCGAGGAAGGTGTTCTGCTGGTTGAGGAAGTCGAGGTAGCGGGCTGCCACGGGCGGCAGTCGGGGTTCGAGGCCCTGCCGCAGGGCCTCGTAGACCTGGAAGAGTTCCTCGATGAAGGTGAACGTGGAGACGGCGTCCGAGACGATGTGGTGGACGGCCTTCATGATGACCCAGCGGTCGTGTCCGCGCTTGAACAGGCGGAAGCGGACCAGCGGGTCGTGGGCGAGGTCGTAGGGCTTGCGGTACTCCGCGACGATGGTGGCGTGGATGGTCTCCCAGTCCTCGCCCTGGACGTCGAAGAGGGCGAGGTCGGGTTCGGCGTCCTCGGAGACCCGCTGCACGGCCTGCCCGTCCTCCAGCAGGAAGTTGGTGCGCAGGGCCGGGTGGCGGGCGATGAGGTGGCGGACGGCCTCGAACATCAGGTCCGGTTCGAGGGCGACGTTCACCTCGACGGCTCCGCCGATGTTGTAGGCGTACCCGTCGGGGTTGAGGTGCTTCAGGAACCAGAGCGCCTTCTGGTTCTGGGTCAGCGGGTAGCTCGAGGCGTCGTCGTGGAGTTCGACGGTCCGGCCGGTGGTGCCGGTGCCGTCGGCCGCGGCGAGTTCCGTCAGGCCGTCGTGGAGCTGTGCGGCCAGTTCTCCTGCCGGGGCCCCGCTGAGCAGGGCGACCACAGGGAGGGCGACACCGAGTTCGGCGTGGACGCGGGCGCGCAGCTCCATGGCCAGCAGGGAGTCGAGCCCCAGTTGGCCGAGGCCTCCGGCGGGGTCGATGCGGTCCGTGCCGGTGCGCAGGACGGCGGCGCAGAGGGCGGCGAAGCGCGTCGCGACCAGGGAGCGGCGGGTCTCCTCGCCGGCGGCGCGGAAGGTGTCGAGGAAGCCGTTGCCCTGGGTGGCGGCCGGGGGCGGGGCGGCCGCCGCGGCCAGGGCGGCGACGAGTGGGGGCGGGGAGGGGTACCAGGCCAGGAACGTCGGCCAGTTCACGACGGTGGCGACGACCAGTTGCGCGTGCTCCTGGCCGATGACGCGCTCCAGGACGGCCATGCCGGCGTCGGGGGCCAGGGAGCTCATTCCGCGGCTGTGCAGGTAGTGGTCGACCAGGCCGAGCTCCTCGATCATGCCGGTGGCCCAGGGGCCCCAGTCGAGGCTGAGCGCGGGCAGCCCCTGGGCCCGGCGGTGGTGGGCCAGGGCGTCCAGGAAGGCGTTGCCCGCCGCGTAGTTGGCCTGTCCAGCCGTGGTGAGCAGGGAGGCGATGGAGGCGAAGAGGACGAAGTGGTCGAGGGGTTCGTCCCGCAGGTGCCGGTGCAGGAGGTAGGCACCGACGGTCTTGGGCTCGTGGACGGCGTCGAAGGCGGGCCGGTCGAGGTCGGTGACCAGGGTGTCCCGGACCTGTCCCGCGAGATGGAACACCCCGCGCACGGGAGGGGATCCGGCGCGCCGGTAGGCGTCCAGCCAGCCGGTCAGGGCGCCCTCGTCGGTGATGTCGAGGGGGGCCAGGACGGCCTGGGCGCCGAGCGTCTCCAGCTCGCGGAGCAGGCCCACTGCCCGGCCTTCGGCGGTGGAGGGGTCGGTGGAGCCCCACTTCTCGCGGGCGGGTACCGGCGTACGCCCCACCAGGATGAGCCTGCGGGCCCCCCGCCGGACGAGGGTGCGGCACAGCAGCCGGCCGAGCGCTCCGAAGGCGCCGGTCACCAGGTAGCTCCCGTCGGCCCTCAGCCGCAGCGGCAGCGGCCGGGTCAGCCCCTCGGCCGGGCGGAGGCGGCTGGTACGGCGTACACCGTCGCGCAGGGCGATCTCCTCCTCGTCGTCGGCCAGAGCCTCGCGCAGGAGCGCCTCCGCCTCGGCGAGGGCGCCCTCCGGGCCGGGCCGCCGCTCGGGGTCGAGGTCGATCAACTTGCCGGGATGGTCGCTGAGTTCCTGGTGGCGCAGGACTCGGCCGACGCCCCAGGCGGGGGCCCCGAGCGGTTCGACGGGCTCGCCGGGCAGGACGGGCTGGGCCCCCCGGGTGACGATGTGCAGCCGGCCGTCTCCGCCCCGGGCGAGGAGGGTGCGGGCCAGGGCGATGAGTGAGTACGAGCCCGGCCCGGCGTGGTCGCGGACGGCCTGCCGGTCGCAGGCGGCGAGGGAGGGCCGGTCGAGGTTCCACAGGTGCAGGACGGCCCCGCGGAACGGCTCGCCGTCCCGGTCCAGCTCGGCGAAGAGGCGCTCCAGGTCGGCGGCGGACCCGGGGTCCACGGTGAAGGAGCCGTCCGGGCCCGCTCCGGCGTACGCCTCGCCGCGGCGCGCCAGGTGGCAGCGTTCGCCGCGGGCGGCGGCGAGCGTGGCGAAGGCGTCGGCGATGCCCTGGGTGTCGGCGAGGACCAGCCAACCGTGGTCCCGGACCGTTATGGCGGCGGGCGCGAGCGGGTCCTCCTCCCCCGGCTCCGGGCACTCCGTCCAGACCGTCTCCGCGAGCCAGGAGTCGATCGTGGTCCGGGCGACGGTGGTAGCGGCCTTCTCCACGTCGGCGGCGCGGAACCCCTCGATCCGGCCCAGTGGCGTGCCGTCGTCGGCGTACAGGGTGATGTCCCCGAGCGTCGTGTCCGCGTCCGCCGGGCGCACCGTGGCGTGCACCCAGAGCGGTTGGTCGCCGATGGGGCCGAGAGCGACCTCGTCCAGCGACAGCGGCAGCCTGATGCCGGCCCCCGGTGACGGGTCCTGGAGGAGCTGCGGGGTCAGCAGCGCCTGGAAGCAGGCGTCGAGGAGGACCGGGTGGAGGTGGTGGCCGGCGGCGTCGACCGCCTCGGGCGGGCGGATCCGGGCGAGGACCTCCCCGGCGCCGGTCCACACCTCCTCGATGGCCCGGAAGGCGGGGCCGTAGTGGTAGCCGAGCCCGGCCAGCGCGGCATAGCAGTCGGGGCCGTCGAGACGGCGGACCGTACGGGCCCGGACCGCGGCGGCGTCGAGAGGCGCGCCGGTCCTGCGGCGCTGGCCGGTGCGGACGATCCCGCTCGCGTGGACGGTCCGCTCCCCGCCGTCCCCGGTGGCGGGCGAGGCGATCGTGAAGGCGGCGTCCTCCAGCGAGAGCGACACCTCCACGGTCCGGTCCTCGCCGTCCGGGAGGAAGAGTGCCTTGCGCAGGTCGATGTCCGCGAGGACGGCCGTGGTGGAGCCGGTGAGCCGCAGGGCGGCCTGGGTCGCCATCTCGATGTAGCCGGCGGCGGGGAACACCACCGTGTCCTGGATGCGGTGGTCGGCCAGGTAGGGCAGGGACTCGGTGTCCAGGCGGGCCAGCCAGGACGGTTCGGTGCGGTCGGTGCGGCGGCCCAGGAGCGGGTGGTCGATGTGGCCCAGGCGGACCTGCGCGACGGCCCGGGGCTCGGTCCAGTGCCGGTCACGGCGGAAGGGGTGAGGGGGCAGGGTGACCGGCCGGCCCGAGGGCTGGAGGACGTCCCAGTCGATGTCGGCGCCCAGGTTGTGGAGGGAGGCGAGGGAGAGCGCGATCCGCTCGCTCTCGTCCTCCTGGCGGCGGATCGAGGGCAGCGTCAGCCCGGGCGCCCCGGTGGCCTCCAGGCACTCGCGGATGGCGTGGCCGAGGACCGGGTGGGGGCCGATCTCCAGGAACACCTGGTGCCCGTCGACTGCGAGGCGGTCGACGGCGGCCCGGAACCGTACCCGGTCGCGTACGTTCTTCCACCAGTAGGCGGCGTCCAGCTCGGATCCCCGGGCGGTTCCCTCGGAGCCCGTGAGGTGGAGCGGAAGGCGGGCCGGGCGCGGCTCCAAGGGGGCCAGCGCCGTGAGCAGTTCGTCCTTGATCCGCTCCATGCCGACGCTGTGGTAAGGCACTTGTACGGTGAGGAACTTGGCGAACAGCCGCTCGGACCGCAACTCCTCGGCCAGCAGGCCCAAGGCCTTCTTCTCCCCTGCCAGCGTGATGGAGGCGGGGCTGTTGACGGCGGCGATGGAGACCCGGTCCCGGTAGGGGCGCACCCGGCGTTCCGCCTCGTCCTCCGTCAGGCTCACAGCGAGCATGGTGCCGGTTCCGGCGAGGGTCTGCTGGAGGCGGCTGCGGTGCGCCGCGATCCGGGCCGCGTCCCGGAGGGAGTAGACGCCCGCCTCGTAGAAGGCGGCGATCTCCCCGGTGCTGTGTCCGACGACGGCGTCCGGGCGCACGCCGTACGACCTCCACAGGGCCGCGAGGCCGACCTGGAGGGCGAAGTTCGCGGGCTGCGCGAGCCAGGTCTCGCCCATGCGTGAGGCGGACTCAGCGGCGGACAGCTCCTCGATCAGGGACCAGTCGGCGAACTCCCGCAGGGCCCGGTCGCACCGGGTGACCGCCTCACGGAACACCGGCTCCTCACGGAGGAGTTGGCGGCCCATCCCCCACCACTGGGGCCCCATGCCGGTGAATACCCAGACCAGGCTCCGCGCTTCGGCCTCCCGCGCGCGGTCCTGCACGACCCGGGGGTGGGCCTCGCCCCGCTGGTGGGCGGCGAGCGCCTCGTCGAGGGAAGCGCGGGAGGTGTAGACGACGGAGAGCCGGTGCGGGAGATGCTGGCGGCGGTGAGCCAGGGTGTGGCCGAGGTCGGGCAGGGCCACGGCCGGGCCGTTGTCGCCGGCCAGTTCGCCGCGGATCCCGGCCGCCAGCTCCGGCAGAGCGTCCGGGTGCCGGGCGCTCAACGGCAAGATGCTGCAAGCCTGTTCGGCGGGGGAAGCGGCCGCTTGGGCGGGCGGCGGGGCTTCCTCCAGGACGACGTGGGCGTTGGTGCCGCCGAATCCGAACGAGTTCACGCCGGCCCGGGCGGGGCCGTCGTGTTCGGGCCAGGGGGTCGGCCGGGTGGGGATCTCGTACGGCAGCGAGGCCTGGTCGATGGCGGGGTTGAGGCGCTCCAGGTTGATGTGGGGCGGGATGTGCCGGTGCTTGAGGCTGAGGACGGTCTTGATCAGTCCGGCGATCCCGGCGGCGGCCTCGGTGTGCCCGATGTTGGTCTTCACGGAGCCGACGTACGCGCCGGCGCCCGGCTTACGTCCGATGGCCAGGGCGCGGGCCAGGGCTCCCGCCTCGATCGGGTCGCCGACCGGGGTGGAGGTGCCGTGCGCCTCCATGTACTGGAGATCGCCGGGGGCGATGCCCGCCTCGGCGCAGACGCGGCGGATGAGTGAGACCTGGGCGTCGGGGTTGGGCACGGTGATGCCGTTGGTGTGGCCGTCCTGGTTGACCCCGCTGCCGAGGATGACCGCGTGGATGCGGTCCCCGTCGCGGACGGCGTCCTCCAGCCGCTTCAGCGCGACCAGGCCGACGCCCTCGGCCCGTACGTAGCCGTCGGCCGCGGCGTCGAACGTACGGGAGCGGCCCTCGGGCGACAGGAAGCCGCCCTTCGTCTCGGCGATCGTGTACTGCGGGGCCAGGTTCAGCAGGGTGCCGCCCGCGAGGGCGAGATCGGTCTCCCCCCTGCCCAGGGCCTGGCAGGCGAGGTGGACCGCGACCAGGGAGGAGCTGCACGCGGTGTCGATGGAGAGGCTGGGCCCGCGGAAGTCGAAGCAGTACGAGATCCGGTTCGACACCATCGTCATCATGGTGCCGGTCGCGGTGTGCGCGGCCAGCGAGGTGAAGCCCAGGTCGGCGAACTGGAGGATCTTGTAGTCCAGGGTGAACGCGCCCACGTAGACGGCGACGTTCTCGCCGGCCAGGTCGACGGGGCGCTGGCCGCCGTCCTCCAGCGTCTCCCAGGCCACCTCCAGCAGTTTTCGCTGCTGGGGGTCCATATGGTCGGCCTCGCGGGGGCTGATGCCGAAGAACGCGGGGTCGAACTCGTCGAATCCGTCGATGTATCCGCCGCGGCCGCCGACGAGGCGCCCGGGTTTGTCGCGGAACCGGCTGCCGAGTGTGGTGATGTCGTACCGGTCGGACGGGGTGGGCGTGATGCAGTCCCTGCCCGCCATCAGGTTCCGCCAGAAGGACCGGTGGTCCGAGGCGCCGCCGGGGAGGCGGCAGCCCATGCCGATGATCGCCACCTTGTGACGTAACGCGTGGGTGCGCGCGTCGTTCGCGTCGGCCATGTCGAGCTCCTCAAGTCATCCTGGTTCGGCGGACGATGGCTGGGGTGAGGCGAGGTGAGGTGGGGCGAGGTGCGGTGCGGTGCGGTGCGGTCAGCCGGGCCCCGGCCCGGGGCCCGGCCGTCGCCGCCAGGGGTGCAGGAAGGCGGCGAGGATCTCTCCGGTGCCGGGGAAGGAGGCCGGGTCGTGGAGGCCGACGGCGGCGGGTTCACGGCCGGGGCGCCAGGTGAAGCTGCCGAAGAGGTGGTCCCAGCACGAGAGGTCGGAGCCGTAGTGGCCGGCTTCGGACAGGTCGGTGCTGTGGTGCAGGCGGTGTTGTTCGGGGCTGGCCAGCAGATGGTTGAACCGGCCGATGCGGACATCGATGTTGGCGTGGACGAAATAGCCCTGGGCGACGACGAAGAGCCCCGTCACCAGCACGGCCGAGCGGGAGAATCCGGCCAGGGCGAGGGTCAACTGGACGAGGCTCTGGGCGAGCACGATGTCCAGCACATGGTTGACGCCGTTGTTGGCGACATTGACCTTCTGCGGTACGTGGTGCACCCCGTGCAGGCGCCACAGGAGGACGCTGGTGTGGCCCAGCCGGTGCGCCAGGTAGCTGACGAGCGATCCGGCCAGCAGGGCGCCCGGTATCTCGGCCCAGAGGTGGTGGCCCCGCTCGTCGGCCGAGATCCACCCGACCGCGACCGTGACGAGAAGCTGCGCCAGTCCGCTTCCGGCCATGGTGAGCAGAAAATAGATGCCGTACCAGCGCCACTCGTCCTTTCCGGGATGCCAGGTCCGGTCGTAGGGAATCAGCCGTTCGAGAACGGCCAGATACGTGAGGGTCCCCACGAGGAAAAGCGGGCTCACGATGGCCGGGTCCCAGCGCAGAACCAATGCGGACGCGCCGACAAGGACGACGGCCAGCAAGAGGAACGGATAGGCGGTCGCACGGAGGACGGAATCCGGGGGGATTCCGACCGCCCTTTTCCCGATTTCCGAATAACCAACCGAATCGATCTGGCCATCGACGGAATCGGTCTTGCCATCGGCGGACCGTTCGCACTCGTCCATCCGTGACCCTCCACAGGAGATGTGATTCAGGAGAGAACATCGCATCGAGGCAGTTCAGGGGCGCCCAAGGGGTTGGTGGGCACCCCGGGGCGTGAGCAGCCGCTCATCTACCGATCGATTCCGGACACCTGGATCCGCCGCAACGGACCGTGGCGTGAACCGATGCCCCCCAGCTCCATCGGCCCAGATCATTCATTTCCGATTCCCGCCGCTTTAACCGCCACCTCGTCACCGAATTGCCGACCCCTTCACGGGCGTTCGTCACGCATCACCCGTGACGACCCTTTCCGAGACGGGGAGATGCAGAAAATCCTTCACGGCGCCTGAGTGAGTCAATTTGTATGAGAAATTTCCTCATAGGAACATCCCTGTGCCGTGTGACGGGCGCATGAAAGCGCGCCGCGACGTGCGTGCCTACGCGGCGGCGCATTCCCGGCCGTGGGCTGTGCGCCCGCGCACCGGTCGGCGCGAGGCGTCCTTTCACGGGTGGGGACACCCTGCGATGATCGGCGCCGAACCGCGCACCCGCCCCGGGGCGGAGCCGCGGCGACGGACTGTCGGCGCACCACGACCGTGACCCGGTCCGAGCGCCCCGAGCGAGGGAGTCTCCTTGAGTTACGACGTCAGCACATTGCGCGCGCAGTTCCCCGCCCTCCGGGCCGGCACCGCGCACTTCGACGGGCCTGGCGGCACCCAGACCCCGGCGCCCGTCATCGCGGCCTTCGCCGAGGCGCTGAGCCGGCCGCTGTCGATCCGGGGTACCACCCTGCCCGGGGAGATACACGCGGAGACGATCGTCGGCGACTTCAGACAGGCGCTCGCGGATCTGCTGGGCGCGGACCCGCGCGGGATCGTCCACGGACGGAGCTCGACCCAGCTCACGTACGACATCTCCCGCATCCTGTCGCGGAGTTGGGCTCCGGGGGACGAGGTGGTGGTCAGCCGACTGGACCACGACGCCAACATCCGCCCCTGGGTGCAGGCGGCCGAGCGGGCCGGTGCCGTGGTGCGGTGGGCGGAGTTCGACCCGGCCACCGGTGAGCTGCCCACGGAGGCCGTCGGCGCGCTGCTGACCGAGCGGACCCGGCTGGTCGCGGTGACCGGGGCCTCCAACCTGATCGGCACCCGGCCCGATGTCGCCGCGATAGGGGAGCTGGTCCACCAGGCCGGTGCGCTGTTCCACGTCGACGGAGTGCACCTCACGGCGCACGACTTCGTGGATGTGGAGCGGCTCGGCGCCGACTTCTTCGTCTGTTCGCCGTACAAGTTCTTCGGCCCCCACCACGGCGTGCTCGCCGCCCGCCCGGAGCTGCTGGAGACCCTGCGGCCCGACAAGCTGGTGCCGTCCAGCGACGCCGTGCCCGAGCGCTTCGAGCTCGGCACCCTCCCGTACGAGGTGCTGGCGGCCACCCGCGCCGCGGTCGACTTCATCGCGGATTTGGGTGCCCACGGCGCGGCGGACGGGCGGCGGGACCGGCTGCGGTCGGCCTACGCGGCGATCGGCGCCCACGAGAGCGCCCTGCTGGAGGTGGCCGAGAAGGCGCTGGGCGAGCTGGGCGGGGTGACGGTGCGCTCCCGGGCGGCCGACCGGACGCCCACGCTGCTGCTCACCTTCGAGAACCGGGACGCCTCGGACGCGTACCACTTCCTCGCCCGCTCCGGCGTCCACGCCCCGGCGGGTTCCTTCTACGCCCTGGAGGCCTCCCGCCACCTGGGCCTCGGCGACGACGGCGGCCTGCGCGTGGGGCTGTCCCCGTACAACGACACGGACGACGTCGAGCGCCTGCTGACAGGGCTGGGGGAGTTCCTGCGCTGAGGGGCGGGCGGGCCGAGGAGGAGCGCCGGCAGCCGCCGGAGGTCACCGGCGGCTGATGGCCGCGAGCGCGTCCAACGCCTCGGCCAGCCCGGACGGATGGCGGGCGCCGGGCGGCAACTGCCCGGCCCAGCCGGGTCCGGCGACCAGGACGACCGGCCGGCGGCGGGCGCCCCGTACGCCCCACTCGATGGACTCCACCCGCGCCGCCAGCGCACGGCTCGCGGTGGACCGGGACTGGGCCCAGAGCACGACGGCGGCGGGCCCGGTGCGCCGCACCGCCTCCTCCATCGCCTCCACCGGCAGGGCCGCGCCGAACATCCTGACGGGCAGGCCCTGTTGGGCCAGTCCGGCGGCTAGCGCCTCCAGTGCCAGCGTATGGCTCTCCCCCGGGGTGCAGGCCAGGAGGGAGACCCCGGAACCGGCCACGGGCTCGCCCTGCGACGCGGCCCGGCGCAGGGCGCTGGAGACGTGCCAGGAGAGCAGGTGCTCGACCTCGACGTACCGCTCCCCCGCGGCCTCCCACTTACGGCCGACGGCGTGCAGCGTCGGCATGATGACCGACTCCCAGGCGGCGAGCAGTCCGTACCGCTCGATCGCCGCGGCCAGCAGTTCGTCCATGGCCTGCGCGTCGAGCCGGACGGCTGCTCCGGCCAGCCCGCGGCACTCACGGCGCGCCCGGCCGATCGGGAGCGCCCCGGGGGCGCGGGAGGGGGGCTGCCCATCGCGGTTCTTCTGCTCGTCCGGCCGCGCGGGGGCGTCCGCGGAGGCCGCCGCCAGGGCCGCGCGGGCGGCTTCGGCCGGGGGCATCCCCGCGTTCGTCAGGCGGCACATGCACTCCAGCAGCCGTATGTCGGCCGGCGTCCATCGCCGGTGCCGCCCGCGCTCACGGGAGGCCGGGCCGATCCCGTAACGGTGGTCCCAGGAACGCAGGGTCGTCGGCGCCACCCCCAGCAGCCGGGCCACCGCTCCGGTGGTCAGGCCACCGACGGCGGGGTCTCTGGTGGGCGTGGAGACCGACGCATCGTGCATACGGCCCACCATACGACGCAGAAACGATGCATGTTGCCCAGCGTGTCGCCGCCCGGTTGCCTGGTGATCAGCGGGGCGACGGGCCTGCCTCACGTCACGCCTGCGGTGCGATGCCGCGCATCGGCCGCCGCCGGTACGACCGGCGGATCGGAGAGGACGGACAGACATGACGGCACCCCTGAGCCAGGTCGGCACGGCGGCCGCGATGCCCGCCCTGGCCGGGAACCGGCCCGAGGACCGGGCCGAGTCGGAACGGCTGGCCGCGGGGTTCGTGCGCGGCGACGAGGACAGCTTCGCCTTGGTGTACCGCCGGTGGGGGGCGCTCGTGTACTCACTGGCCGCCCGGTCCCTGGGGGACGCCCGGGAGGCCGAGGACGTGGCGCAGCAGACGTTCCTCGCCGCGTGGCGGGGCCGCCACGGTTACCACGCGGTGCGCGGCCCGCTTCCGGGCTGGCTGGTCGGCATCGCCCGCCGCAAGATCGCGGACGCCCATGCGGCCCGGTCCCGGCGTACGGAGCTGGCCGCCGCCCACGCGGCGCGCGAGGGGGCCGGCGTCCCCGGAACGGCCGAGCGGCCGGAGGCCGCGCTGGACCGCGTGCTGGTCGCGCAGGAGCTGCGCAAACTGCCCCCGGTCCAGCGGCACATTCTCCGCCTGTCGTTCTTCGACGACCTCACCCACGTCCAGATCGCCGAGCGGACCGGCCTGCCGCTCGGCACAGTGAAGAGTCACGCCCGGCGCGCGATACTGCGCATCCGGCGCTCCGTCGCGGAGGGCTCCGCCGCGGTGCGTTGAGGGGACGGGAGACGTGACGGGAGGGGACGGCCGCAGGAAGGGGGGCGGACGGATCAGGGCCCGCCCGGGCCCCCGCAGCAGGCACCGACAGGAGACGGCAATGAAACTGAGCGACGAACTCCCCGTGGACCACCGGCTTGCGACCGTGTACCGGTTCGGAGCAGGACTGTGCGGAGTCATCCTTCTGGTCTTCGGCATCCTCGGCTTCACCAACCAGCTGGGCTTCTTCGACACGAGCGGCTCTCAGGTGGCCGGCCTCTCCACCAACGGCCTGCTGAGCCTGATCTCCGTCGTCGTCGGCCTGGCGCTGATCGCCGGGGCGGTGATCGGCGGGAACGTCGCCTCGATGGTGAACATGACGGTCGGCGTGCTCTTCCTGCTCAGCGGCTTCGTCCACATCTTCATCCTGGACAAGGGCGCGAACATTCTGGACTTCGGCATGTCCAACGTGATCTTCAGCTTCGTGATGGGGCTGCTGATCCTGACGTTCGGGATGTACGGGCGAGTCACCGGCGGGCTGCCGCACGACAACCCCTACTGGCGCCGCCGGCACCCCGAGCAGGCCGCCCGTGAGGACGCGACCCGCCGGGGTGCGACGGCGGCCGGGCCGCCCCGGGTGACCGGGGGCGGCGTCGGTCAGACCTTGCGGTAGCGGGCGTTGAACCAGGAGAAGACGCCGAAGGCGACCAGGCCGAGGGCGATGACCACCAGGAGCCACGGACCGACGGGGGTCTCCGTGAACGAGCGCAGGGTGTCGTCCATGCCCTTGGACTCGTCGGGGTTGTGACTGACCGCCGCGGCGACGGCGAAGCCGCCCGCGGTGGCGAAGACGGCACCACGCGCCGCGCCGCCGAACACTCCGGCGAAGTCGACCGCGCGACGCACCTTCTGCGACATCTCCGCCATCTTGAGGTGCTTGTGGTATTTCCGCATGATGGCCCGGACCGCGATCCAGATGCCGGCACAAGCGATCGCCACGCCTCCGATGCCGACGATCCACTGGCCCCCGGGCCAGCCCAGCGCCTTGGCGGTGACGTCCTGGGACTGCTGGTCGGACGAGCCGCCCCCACTGCCCGAGTCGCCCGCGGCGAAGGACAGTACGGAGAAGGCGACGAAGCTGTAGAAGACGAACCGTCCCGCGGCCATGGCCCGCTTGGAGGGTTTGCCGCCGTCGGTGCCGGCCGAGCCGAGGAGGGCCTCGGACAGCCGCCAGAGCGCCATGCCCACCAGGGCGATGCCCAGCAGCCACAACACGACCTTGCCGAACGGCTTCTCGGCTATCTCCGCGATCGCGCCACCCCGGTCAGCCTGCTTTCCGCCGCCGGAAAGCGCGATCTGCAGGGCGAGGGCGCCCACGAGGACATAGATGATTCCGCGGGCGCCGAACCCGGCGCGGGCTCCGACCTCCACCGCGGCGCTGTTGGCGGCTCGCCTTGCCTGGCCGCGCCCCTGGGCTGCTACTGAACGGGTATTCATGTCATGCCGATTGCCCCGGCCCGGCGGATCAACTCCTGCCGGGGCGGGGCGGGACGGGCGGCGGGAGCAGAGTCGTGGACTACGGGGCGGCCAGTGGCCGGGGCCGAAACGTCCTTCATCGCTGCAGACCCTGCCCCTGGCCCACGCCTCCTCCACCCTGTTCACCACGATGGGGCAACGAAGCCGTGTCCCGAACAGTGCCTGCGTCCCACCGCTGCGCAGGCGCGCCCGCACCAGGGCCCACGACGCCTCACCACACGGGACATGGCCGCGGCGGGACATAGGACCGGAAAGCCGACCCGCGCGCCTTTCTCTCAGAATGCGCAGACCATTTACCCGCGGTCGACCTCCGGCCGACAATTCAACAGCCTCAGGCACCACTCCTCGAATTATCCCTCCGCACGGCGGGGGCCACTCCCCACCTACCCTGCGACACATCACCCCGCCGGTCCTGCCGCGTCGTCTCTGCGTCGAAACCGGCCAGAACCGCAGGTGGGGCGGGCGACGAGCACCGGGGCGACGACAGCGACGAATGTCCCCCGCGAGCGTTTCCCGTAAGCGTTTCGCTCTCATAGTCCTACCGCTCCAGCAATCACCCATCGAATTATTTGTCCGGGGCTCTGCATTTGACCCGGAACTCCTTCTATGGGCTACTGGTTGCACGGCTCACCATGGCCGCACGGCGTGAATATCTCACCCCCCCCCACCCGCCGGAGGAGACATCATGACCATCACCCGCCTGCAGCGCACCGCTGCTGCCGCCGCCGCTTTCGCCCTCCCCGCCTCCCTGGCGTTCTTCGCGCCGCAGGCGCAGGCGCAGGCCCCGGCAGAACCGTTCGGTCCGGCCTGCGCCTCGGTCCCGAAGGAAGGCCCGGGCAGCCTGGAGGGCATGGCGAAGGAGCCGGTCGCCACCGCCGCCTCCAACAACCCCGAACTCTCCACCCTGGTCGCCGCCATAGAGAAGGCCGGCCTGGTGGACACGCTCAACAACGCCGAGGACATCACGGTGTTCGCGCCGACGAACGACGCCTTCGAGAAGATCCCGCAGGCCGATCTCAACGCGCTCCTCAACGACAAGGAGGAGCTCACCAAGGTGCTGACGTACCACGTGGTGGGTGAGAAGCTGACGACGAAGCAGCTCGAGAACGGCACCTACAAGACCCTGCAGGGCACCGATCTCACGGTGAAGGGGTCCGGTTCCGACTTCACGGTCAACGACTCCTCGAAGATCGTCTGCGGCAATGTGCCGACGGCCAACGCCACGGTCAACCTGGTCGACACGGTGCTCATGCCCACGTCGTGACCGCGGGCGGGCCGCCACCGTGACGGCACCCACGAGTCGTGGCCGGTGCCCGGACCGAGTGACGGTCCGGGCACCGGCCACGGCCACCGGTTCTATACGCTGAGGACGTGACCAGCGCCGACAGCCGACAGACCCGGGGCAGCGCCTCGGACCCCGCGGCGGCCCCCGAACCCGGACCCGCCGCCGGCCTCCAGGCGTTCGCGGTCGAGCTCCGCCGGATGAACGGCGAGATCAACCGCATGACCCACGACTTCGCCGCGCACCAGCAGCTGCACCCCACGGACGTGACCGCCCTGGCGGCCATCCTCGACGCCCCCGCCCCCCTCACTCCGGGCGCGCTGCGCGAGCGTCTGGGGCTCACCTCGGGTGCGGTGACCGCCTGCCTCGACCGCCTGGAGCGGGCCGGTCACATCCGGCGGGCCCGTGAGAGCAGCGATCGCCGGGTGGTGCACGTCCACTACGAGGCGAGCGCCCGGATGGCCGCCCGTGACTACTTCATGCCGCTCGCCGAGGCCACCGCCCGGGCGAGGGCGCGCTTCAGCGAGGCGGAGCTCACGACCGTCCTGCGCTTCCTCGCGGCCATGAACGAGGAGCTGTCCGAGGTCCCTCCGGCGCGTCGCTGAGTTTTTCCGCCGCCGGATGCATCCATGAGGGGATGACCCACCGAAGGGCTCTCCGTACGCTTCCCGCCCCGCATCGCCAGGGTCCGGGCGACACCCACCGCGAGCACTCCGCTAATGTATTTCAACGATTGAGATTGTTCACCATTGAGATACTGCTCGCACCCTGGGAGAGGCATGTTCACCCCTGCACGGTCGGCCCGCTGGCTGATCCCCGTCCTCCTGCTGATCGCCTGGCTCGGTATCGGCGGGGGGCTCGGCCCGTACGCGGGCAAGCTCGGCGAGGTCGCGACCAACGACCAGGCGTCCTTCCTGCCCCAGAACGCCGAATCCACTCAGGTCATCGACGCGCAGAAGGCGTTCCAGCAGAACGAGACCCTCCCGGCCATCCTCGTATGGACGTCGAAGGACGAGGGCACCCCGGTGAGCGATGACCAGCGGGAGGCCGCCACCGGCGCTCTCGCCTCGCTCGCGGACACCGAGGGTGTCGTCGGGAAGGCCTCCCCCGCGCTGCCCTCCGATGACGGACTCGCGCTCCAGGGGATCGTGCAGCTGAGCCCCGACCTCGGGGACGAACTGCCGACGGTGCTGGAGGAGGTCAAGAAGGCCGGGGCCGACGTACCGGACACGACGGTGCAGCTCGCGGGTCCGGCCGCGAGTCAGGCCGACCTGTCCGACGCCTTCGCGGGCATCGACGGGCTGCTCCTCGGGGTGGCGCTGATCACCGTGCTGGTCATCCTGCTGCTGGTCTACCGCAGTGTGCTGCTGCCCTTCCTCATCATCCTGGGCGCGGTGTTCGCCCTGGGGCTGGCGTGCGCGATCGTCTACGTGCTCGCCGACCACGACATCGTGCGGGTGGACGGCCAGGTGCAGGGCATCCTGTCGATCCTGGTGATCGGCGCCGCGACGGACTACGCGCTGCTGCTCACCGCCCGGTTCCGGGAGGAACTCGCGGTCCGGGGCGACCGGTTCGCCGCGATGCGCATCGCGCTGCGTGAGTCCTTCGGCCCGATCACGGCCAGCGCCGCGACGGTGGCCGTCGGCCTGCTCGCCCTGCTGCTCAGCGACCTCACCAACAACCGGGCGCTCGGCCCGGTGGGCGCGATCGGCATCGTCTGCTCGGTCCTGAGCGCCCTCACCTTCCTGCCCGCCGCCCTGGTGCTGCTGGGCCGCAGGGCGTACTGGCCCGCGAAGCCCAAGCCGGCCGAGGACGGGACCGGCGGCCACGGTATCTGGAGCAAGGTCGCCGCCCTGGTCGACCGGGCCCCCCGCAAGGTCTGGGCGATCACCCTCGCCGTCCTGATCGCCTGTGCCGCCCTCGCCCCGACTCTCACCTCCAAGGGCGTGCCGCTCGACGAGATCTTCGTCAACGACGCCCCGTCCGTGGCCGCCCAGGAGACGCTGGGCGAGCACTTCCCCGGCGGCTCCGGCAATCCGGCGGTGATCATCGCGGCGGCGGACAAGCTGACAGAGGTGAGCGAGGCCGCGACCCGTACCGACGGGGTGGCCTCGGTCTCTCCGGTGAGCGAGGGCGGTCGGCCGGGCGGCGGCGAGCCGCTCGTCGTCGACGGCAAGGTCCGGATCGACGCGACCCTGAAGGACGCGGCCGACAGCGACAACGCCAAGGAGACGGTCGCCGCCCTGCGCGCGGCAGTGCACGCGGTGCCGGGCTCGGACGCCCTGGTCGGCGGCTACACGGCCCAGCAGTACGACACCCAGCGCACGGCTGAGGACGACCGCATGCTGATCGTGCCGGTCGTGCTGGCGATCATCCTGGTGATCCTGGTCTTCCTGCTGCGGTCACTGCTGATGCCGGTGCTGCTGGTGACCACGGTCGCGCTGAACTTCCTTGCCACGCTGGGGATTTCGTCGCTGGTGTTCACCCATGTGTTCGGCTTCAGCGGTACGGATTCCTCGGTGCCGCTCTACGGGTTCGTGTTCCTGGTAGCCCTCGGCGTCGACTACAACATCTTCCTGATGTCCCGGGTTCGCGAGGAGTCCCTGCGGCACGGCACCCGGGAGGGCATCCTGCGCGGGCTGACCACGACCGGCGGGGTCATCACCTCGGCCGGTGTCGTCCTGGCGGCCACCTTCGCCGCCCTGGGCGTCATCCCGCTGGCGTTCCTCGTCCAGATCGCCTTCATCGTCGCCTTCGGTGTCCTGCTGGACACCCTGGTCGTCCGCTCGCTCCTCGTCCCGGCGCTGGTCAGGGACATCGGGCCGAAGGCCTGGTGGCCGGGGGCGCTCAGCCGCGAGAACGCGGACGGTCAGCGCGCAACGATCTCGGGGGCCGAGGGCCGGTAGGCGCTCAGCGCCCAGATCACGAAGATGTCCACCCCGATCATGAGCACCGACCACACGG
This sequence comes from Streptomyces sp. NPDC006261, assembly GCF_040613515.1. Taxonomy (NCBI): domain Bacteria; kingdom Bacillati; phylum Actinomycetota; class Actinomycetes; order Kitasatosporales; family Streptomycetaceae; genus Streptomyces; species Streptomyces sp. NPDC006261. Next base: position 45,360 of record NZ_JBEXSI010000037.1, on the reverse strand, counting down.
GCGCGTACGGCAGGAAGAGGAACTGCGCGAACAGGGCGAGGGAGGCCATGACGATGCCGGCCACCCGGGCCCACCCGGCACCCCTGAGGAGCCCGGCACCGGTGATCGCCGCACAGAGGCCGAGTACCAGGTGGATCCAGCCCCAGCTGGTGAGGCTGAACCGGTAGGCGTAGTCGCCGACGGTGCCGTAGACGTCGCTGTCGCCCAGGGCTGCGATGCCCTGCAGGGCCGCCACGACCCCCTGGCAGAGCATCAGCACTCCGGCGAACAGCACTCCTCCGGTGACCCAGGCGCCGTCCGGGCCGGGCACCGGAGGGGGGCCACAGGAGCCGTCGTACAGGCGCGGGTCCTCGCTCATCGGCCCTTCTCCTGCGGCTCGTCGGACCGGCCCTTGGCGCGCTTGCCGACCACCGCGGCCGCTGCGGCCGCGCTGCCCGCGAAGGCGAGGGCGACCATCCAGGGCCGGTCGAAGATGTGGCAGGTGACATGGTCGACGGAGTAGCGGCCGGGGCCGGTCAGACCGATGGCGGCGGCGGTGAAACCGAGGAACGCCGGGTACTCGTAACCGCCGCCCTGGGCGAAGAAGCCCGCCGGGGCGTGCACGGCCACCGCACCGGCCATCGCCCCGGCGGCCGCGGCCCCGGCGACGGGGGTGGCGAGCCCGAGGGCCAGCAGCACACCGCCGCCCGCCTCGCCGAGTCCGGCGGCCACGGCGCTGTGCTTGGGCGGATGGAAGCCCATGGCCTCCATCGCTGCCGTGGTGCCCTGGATACCTCCGCCGCCGAACCAGCCGGCCAGCTTCTGGCTGCCGTGGGCGGCGAGCACCGCGCCGGTGCCGACGCGCAGGGCGAGCAGGCCGAGATCACGCCGGTTGACGCAGACCATGGGGACTCCAGGGGTGAGGGGTTTCGCTGTGGGTCCCACTCTCGTCGGCCGGGGCCGGGCGGGCCCGGCCGAGTACGCCGTACGGGGCACGAGCCGGACGCCACAACGCCGGGCGTGCGACGCAGATCATTGTGCAACTTGTTGCATAAGCGGCGCGCCGTGGTCTACAACTGACGCGACGACCCCGCGCGGAGGAGACCCGGATGAGCCTGTACCCGACCTTGCTGAGCCCGCTGGACCTCGGGTTCACCACCCTCCCCAACCGGGTGCTCATGGGCTCGATGCACATCGGCCTGGAGGAGGCCGAGCGCGGCTTCGAGCGGATGGCGGCCTTCTACGCCGAGCGCGCCCGGGGCGGCGTCGGCCTCATCGTCACCGGCGGCATCGCCCCCAGCGAGCGGGCCTGCTCCTTCCCGGGCGGGGCGAAGATGACGACCGAGACGGAGGCGGAGCAGCACCGGGAGATCACCTCGGCGGTGCACGCGGCGGGCGGCCGGATCGCGATGCAGATCCTGCACTTCGGCCGGTACGCGCACCACCCGGACCTGGTGGCACCGAGCGCGCTCAAGGCCCCCATCAGCGGATTCACCCCCAACGCCCTCACGGACGCCGAGGTCGAGGAGACCATCGAGGAGTTCGTCCGGGCCGCCGGGCTGGCGCGCCTCGCCGGGTACGACGGCGTCGAGATCATGGGATCCGAGGGCTACCTGATCAACGAGTTCATCGTCTCCGCGACCAACCGCCGCACCGACCGCTGGGGCGGCTCGTACGAGAACCGCATCCGGTTCCCCGTCGAGATCGTGCGCCGGGTCCGCGAGCGGGTCGGCAGCGACTTCATCCTGATCTACCGGCTCTCCATGCTGGACCTGGTACCGGGCGGCTCGACGCTGGAGGAGGTCGTGACGCTCGCGAAGGAGATCGAGGCGGCGGGCGCGACGATCATCAACACCGGCATCGGCTGGCACGAGGCGCGCATCCCCACCATCGCCACCTCCGTGCCGCGTGCCGCCTTCACCTGGGTGACCGAGCGGGTGCGCGGCGCCGTCTCCGTACCGCTGGTGACGAGCAACCGCATCAACACCCCCGAGGTCGCCGAGGAGGTCCTCGCCTCAGGCCGGGCGGACATGGTCTCGATGGCCAGGCCCTTCCTCGCCGACCCGGAGTTCGTCGCCAAGGCGGCGGCGGGCCGGGCGGACGCGATCAACACCTGCATCGGCTGCAACCAGGCGTGCCTGGACCACATCTTCAGCCTCCAGATCACCTCCTGCCTGGTCAATCCGCGCGCCTGCCACGAGACCGAGCTGGTCCTGAGCCCCACCCGGACCCGAAAGCGCGTCGCCGTGGTCGGTGCCGGTCCGGCGGGTCTCGCGTGCTCGGTCACGGCGGCCGAACGGGGCCACGCGGTCACCCTGTTCGACGCGGCGGACGAGATCGGCGGCCAGCTGAACGTGGCCCGCCGGGTGCCGGGCAAGGAAGAGTTCAACGAGACCCTGCGCTATTTCCGTACGCGGCTGGCCGAGCTGGACGTCGAGCTGCGCCTGTCCACCCGGGCGGACGCCGGGACGCTGGACGGGTTCGACGAGATCGTGCTCGCCACCGGCGTCGAGCCGCGTACCCCCGCGATCCCCGGCACGGACCACCCGAACGTCATCAGCTACCTGGACGTCCTGCGCGACGGGGCGCCGATCGGCGACCGGGTCGCGATCGTGGGCGCGGGCGGCATCGGCTTCGACGTGGCGGAGTTCCTCACCGACGGCGGCGACGCGGCGAGCCTGGACCCGGAGACGTTCTTCCGGCAGTGGGGCGTGGACACCGCCTACGCGGACCGCGGCGGACTGCGCGTCCCCGAGCGCCCGAAGGTTCCCCGTACCGTCCACCTCGTCCAGCGCAAGACCACCAAGGTCGGCGCGGGCCTCGGCAAGACGACGGGCTGGATCCACCGCACCGAACTGCGCCACCGGGGCGTCGAGATGATCGCGGGCGCCTCCTACGACCTGATCGACGACGAGGGACTCCACCTCACGGTCGACGGCGAGCGGCGCGTGCTCCCGGTGGACACCGTGGTGCTCTGCGCGGGCCAGGAACCGCGCCGGGAGCTGTACGAGGAGCTGCGCGCGGCGGGCGGCCCGGTGCACCTGATCGGCGGCGCGGACGTGGCGGCCGAGCTGGACGCGAAGCGGGCGATCCGCCAGGGCACGGAGCTGGCCGCGGCGCTCTGAACGCACGCCTGCGGCTCTGGGAGCGCTCGCCTGCGGCCCCGTGAACCCTCGTCCCTAGGATGCACGTCATGTCACTGCCGCACGCGATCCTCACCGCTCTGCTGGAGAAGCCGTCGTCGGGCCTGGAACTGACCCGCAGGTTCGACCGGTCGATCGGCTACTTCTGGCCGTCCACGCACCAGCAGATCTATCGCGAGCTGGGGAAACTGGAGCAGGCGGGACGGATCAGGGCGCTGCCCACGGCGGCGCCGGCCCGGGGGCAGAAGAAGGAGTACGAGGTGCTGCCCGCGGGCCGCGAGGAGCTGGCGGCCTGGGTGGCGCTCCCCGAGGATCCGCGGCCGGTCCGTGATCCGCTGCTGCTGCGGATGCGGGCGGCAGCGGTCGTCGGGGGGAACGGGATGGGCGCGGAGCTGCGCCGCCACCTCGCGCTGCACGAAAGCCAGTTGGAGGAGTACCGCGCGATCGAGGAGCGGGACTTCACCCCCGCGCCGACGACCGGCGAGGGCCGGCTGCGCCATCTCGTGCTGCGGGGCGGTATCGACCTGGAGACGTTCTGGATCGGCTGGCTGACCCGCGCCATCGGCGACCTGGACGACTGACCGCTACGTAGGGGGCCGGCCTCCCGCCCGTACGGCGAGGGGTTCCGCGCCGAGCGGCGTACCGTCCACCCGCCGGGGGCTGCCGATGACGACCCGGGAGGGGACCGGATGCACCGGCATACGGGCTGCGGCCACCTCGCCCGGGTCCGTGCCGCCGCGCGCCTGGGCCCGGCTGAGCAGGATCACCCCGCGTACGGCGGCCGTCGTACCGAGCAGCGCCAGGACCAGGCTCACCGGCCCGCCCTGGAGGCGTTCGCCGAGGAGGGCCAGGCCGATCGCGGCGGCGGCGACCGGGTTGGCGAGGGTCACGACGGCGAGCGGTGCGCCGAGGCCGCCCCGGTAGGCGGTCTGGGACAGCAGCAGGCCGCCCATCGCGAAGGCGGAGACGAGCAGCGCCACCGTCAGCAGCCGCCAGCTGAACAGCGGGCCGCCGGAGTGGTCGGTGACGGCGACCGTCAGGGTCTGGGTGAGTGCGGAGGCGACACCGGAGGTGATGCCGGAGGCCGCCGCGTGCCGCAGCCCCGGTCGGGCCCCCGGCCGGCTGAGCCCGGCGACGACCGCCATGGTGGCCGCGCCGACGCCGAGGGCTTCGGGAAGGGTGAGGGTCTCGTGCGGTGCGGAGCCGCCCGCGGTCAGGAGCAGCGCGCCGAGGCCGAGCAGGGTGAGGACCGTGCCCCGCCACTCGACGCGCCCGACCCGGCGTCCGGCGGCGCGCGCCCCGAGCGGGACGGCGGCGACGAGGGTGAGCGCGCCGAGCGGCTGGACCAGGGTGAGCGGGCCGTAGTTGAGCGCCGCGACATGGAGGAGCGCTCCCCCGGCGTTGAGGCCGACCGCCGACCACCAGGCGCCCCGGCCGAGCAGGCGCAGAACTCCGGTGGAGGGCTCGGTACGCCCGGCCAGCCGGGACTGGGCGACGGCGGCGGCCGCGTAGGCGCCGGCGGAGACGAGGGAGAGCGCGACGGCGATCGGCGTGGCGTTCATCGGCGGGCTCCGGCCCCGGCGGGGGCACGCTCCGGCACCGCGCCACCGGGGGTGGCCGCCGTTCCGGAGACGTACGCCCCTGTCGTTGCCTCCGCACCGGAGACGGTGTACGCCGGTAGGTGCGCACCTCCGCCGAGTACCGCCCCGCCACCCGCCACCCACGGCAGGCGCGCCGGTACGTCACGGGCCGGGCGCGGCAGACGCAGCGCGGCGAACGCCACCGCCAGCAGCGCCACGGCCACGACGGCGTCGAGCCAGTAGTGGTTGGCGGTGCCCACGACGACGAGCAGGGTGATCGCCGGGTGCAGCAGCCAGAGCAGGCGCCACCGGGAGCGGGTGGCGACGATGAGGCCCACGGCCACCGTCACGGCCCAGCCGACGTGCAGCGAGGGCATCGCGGCGAACTGGTTCGCCATCGTGTCGGTCGCGGGCGTCGCCCCGTACACCGCCGGCCCGTAGACCTGGCCGGTGTCGACCAGTCCGGCGGCCGGGAGCATCCGCGGCGGAGCGAGCGGGAAGAGCAGGTGGAGCACCAGGGCGGAGCCGGTGAGCGCGGCGAGGATGCGCCGTGACCAGAGGTAGTGGAGCGGGCGGCGCCAGTAGAGCCAGACCAGGAAGACAACCGTGGCGGGGAAGTGCACGGTGGCGTAGTAGGTGTTCGCCGCGTGGATCAGCGTCTGGCTGTGCAGCAGTACGCCCTGGACGCCGCCCTCGCCCGGGAGGCGCAAGGCGCGTTCGATGTCCCAGACGTTCGCGGCGTTGCGGAACGCCTCCTCGACATGGCCGTTGGCCGCTCGGCGGCCGAACTTGTAGGCCAGGAAGAGTCCGGCCACGAGAAGGAACTCGCGGACGAGGGGCGGTCGGGCACGTATGTCCGGCTCCTGGTCCGTGGGCTCGGTGCGGGCGTAGGTCACCCGGTGCCCCCTTGGATGCGAAGCGGTGTCAGGACGGCATGGCGAACCCACACCGAATCGATACGCCAGTGTACCGATACGTTGGCGTATCGGTACACGCGCGTATCGGTACACTGGCGTATCGAGAACCTCACCGCACCGCCGCAGGAGGGACAGTCCATGCCGTCGCCCGATTCCGTACAGGAGTCAGCCCTCGCTTCACGCCGGTCGAAGATCACGCCGGAACGAGCGCAGGAGCTCTACACGGCGGTACTGGACCTCTTGCGGGAGGGCGGTTACGAGTCGCTGACCATGGAGGGCGTCGCCGCCCGTACCCGCTGCGGCAAGTCGACGCTGTACCGGCAGTGGGGCTCCAAGCCGGAGCTGGTCGTCGCCGCGCTGCACGGCACCCGGAGGATGCGGCTCCCGGACATCGACACCGGGACGCTCACCGGGGACCTCCTGGAGGCGGCCCGGGCGATCGGCGAGGCGTCGGGGCGCGACACCCCCCTGCTGCACGCACTCAGCCATGCGGCGCTCCAGACCCCCGAACTGCTGTGCGCCCTGCGCGAGGCGCTGATCCTGCCGGAGATCGCGGCGATCGACGCGATGGTCCGGCGGGCCCAGGAACGCGGCGAGATCGCGTCGGACCTGCCGGGCGCGGAGTACGTGGCGGCCCAGCTGCTCGGCGTGATGCGCGCGCGGCCGCTGCTGGAAGGACGTTACGCGGACGGGGCATATCTCAGCAGGTTCGTCGAGAAGGCGATCCTGCCCGGCCTCGGACTCACGGCGGGCACGCCGGAGTCCTGACAGACGTGGACTCGGGGCACCCGGGTCCTGACAGACGTGGACCGTCCGCCCCAGCGGATGGGGACGGTCCACCCGGCGCCGCACCGTGGGGACGGGGGCGGCGCAACGCCCGGCCGGCCGGTGACCTCTTCGGAGCTCACCGGCCGCCCGTGTCTTCCGGCGCAGGCGGCCCCCTGTCGAATCTGACACGCGATGGGTAGATTCCGTACGCGCGCCGCGGAGCCACCGACGAGGGGCGGACCATGCAAGTGGGCAATCCGATCGACTTCACCGGCCGGGCGGCGATCGTCACCGGCGGCACCCAGGGCATCGGCGCCGCCATCGCGGAGGCCTTCCTCGCCGCGGGCGCTGAGGTCATGGTCTGCGGCCGCACCGCGCCTGCCACGCTGCCGTCGTCGGGCGGCCGGCACGCCGCCTTCCGCTCCACGGACGTCCGGGACCCGGCGGCGGCGGCCCAGCTGGTGGCGGCGACGGCCGAGCGGTTCGGCCGGCTCGACACCCTCGTCAACAACGCGGGCGGCTCCCCCGACGCCGACGCGGCCACCGTCTCCCCCCGCTTCGTCGAGAAGGTCGTCGCCCTCAATCTCCTCGCCCCCTTCTACGTGGCCCAGGCCGCCAATCTGGTCATGCGGGAGCAGCCGGAGGGCGGCGGGGTGATCAACATCGGCAGCGTCTCCGCCCACGACCCGCAGCCGGGCACCGCCGCCTACTCGGCGGCGAAGGCGGGCCTGCTCGGCCTCACCCGGGCCCTGGCCCTGGAGTGGGCGCCGAAGGTCCGGGTGAACCACATCACCGCAGGACTCATCCGCACCACGAGCGCCACCGCGCTGTACGGGGAGGACGACGGTGCGGCGGTCACCGACATCATCCCCATGGGCCGGCTGGCGGTTCCGGCGGACGTGGCCCACGCCTGCCTCTGGCTCGCCGGCCCGCATGCCTCATACGTCAACGGCGCCGACCTGGCCGTGCACGGCGGCGGTGAGATCCCCGCCAGGGACCTGGCCCGACGAGCCCCCCGCCCCCCGTTCTCGTCACCTTGACCATTAAGACCCTCACCCCTTATCGTCGTCATGACGACATTGACTTCGAGGGGGATCCCCATGGCCGACATCACCCGGCGCTTCGGCTGGCGCCATCTGCGCTCCGCACCCACCGCGCACATCCGCCACCACAAGCGCGGCGAGCTCGTCCACGACGGGCGGGGGCTCAGCTTCTGGTACCGGTCGCTGTCGGCGGCGCTCTCCGAGGTGCCGGTCGACGACCGGGAGCTGGCCATGGCGTTCCACGCCCGTACGGCCGACTTCCAGGACGTCACCGTGCAGGCCACCGTCACCTACCGGGTCAGCGACCCGGCGCTGGCGGCCGACCGGCTGGACTTCTCCGTGGACCCCGACACCGGCAGCTGGCGCAGCGCGCCGCTGGAGCAGATCGCCACCCTGCTCACCGAGACCGCGCAGCAGCACACGCTGGACGTCCTGGCCCGCACCCCGCTCGCGCAGGCCCTGGTGGACGGGGTCGCGTCCGTACGCGAACGGGTCGCCACCGGTCTCGCCGCCGAGCCGAGGCTCCCCGCCACCGGGATCGACGTGGTCGCCGTGCGCGTCGTCGCGATCCGCCCCGAGGCCGAGGTCGAGCGCGCCCTGCGCACCCCGGCGCGCGAGCAGATCCAGCAGGAGGCGGACCGGGCCACCTACGAACGGCGGGCGGTAGCCGTCGAGCGTGAGCGCACCATCGCCGAGAACGAGCTGGCCAGCCAGATCGAGCTGGCCCGCCGCGAGGAGCAGCTGGTGGACCAACGCGGCACCAACGCGCGCCGGGAGGCCGAGGAGAAGGCGGCGGCCGACGGCGTACGGACGGAGGCGGAAGCCTCCCGCAAGGTGCGTCTGGCCCGGGCGGACGCGGAGGCGGCGCGCGAGACGGGCTCGGCGCGCGCCGAGGCCCAGGCCGCCTGGCTGCGGGTGCACGGCGAGGCCGATCCGGCCACACTCCACGCCCTGGCGGCGACCCGGCTCGCGGAGAACGTGCCGCGCATCGAGAGCCTCACCCTCTCCCCCGACGTCCTCACCGGGCTCCTCGCCAGGCTCGGCCGCGCGGACGGCGGGGCGGGAGCGTGAGCCTGGCCCCGCGGGCGGTGCTCGTCCACCGCAGGACCGAGTACGAGGAGCTGCTCGCCCGGCACGGCACGCACGGGCAGGCCGCGTTCTTCCTGTCCAGCCGGGGCCGCTCGATCGACGAGGTGGCCCGGCGCCACGAACGTACGCAGCAGGCCCTGCGGGACGTGGCGGCCGCCGTGCCGCTCACCTGGCGCTCCACCCGGGTGGAGCGGGCAGACCTGGATCGATTCCTCTTCGCGCCGGAGGACGTGGTGATCGTGGTGGGCCAGGACGGGCTGGTCGCCAACGCCGCGAAGTACCTGTCCGGCCAGCCGGTGGTGGGCATCGACACCGACCCCGGGCGCAACCCCGGTGTCCTGGTCCGCCACCGCTGCGCCGACGCCGCCGCCCTGCTGCGCGCCGCGGCGGCCACCGGGGGCGGGGTGGAGGCGCTGACCATGGTCGAGGCGGTCGCCGACGACACCCAGCGGCTGCTCGCGCTCAATGAGATCTACCTGGGCCCGCCCGGCCACCAGACGGCCCGCTACCGCCTGGGGACGGACGGCGATCCGGCCCCAGGCGAGGCCCAGGCCTCCTCCGGGGTCCTCGTCGGCACGGGCACGGGCGCCACCGGCTGGCTGCGGTCCCTGTGGCTGGAGCGGGGCAGCACCGTGCCGCTGCCCGCGCCGAGCGACCCGCGGCTCCTCTGGTTCGTGCGGGAGGCCTGGCCCTCGCCCGCCACCGGCACGTCCCTGGTCTCCGGCGAACTGGGCCGGGGGCAGGGGCTGCGGCTCACGGTGGAGTCGGACCGGATCGTCGTCTTCGGGGACGGGATGGAGTCGGACGCCCTGGAGCTGACCTGGGGTCAGAGCGTCCGGCTGGGCATCTCGGCGACCGCGCTGCGGCTGGTGGTCTGAGCGGGACCGGCCTCCGGGGTGTCCCACGACGCGGCTACGGTGTTCCGTACCGCCGGCCCAGGACCATCCCGGAGAACTGCCGGTCCACGACCCTCCCGGAGAGCGGAGATCCAGCACCATGGCCACCGAGTCCACCGGTCCCCTCACCGACCCCTCCCGCAACACGCGCCCGCCCGCAGCGCAGGCGGCCCTCGGGGTCGGCGTGATCGTCGAGGACGAACAGGGACGCGTGCTCCTGGGCCGGCACCACAGCGGTACGTGGGAGCTGCCCGGCGGCAAGGTCGACCCGACGCACGAGTCGGTCGCGGCGGCCGCCGCGCGTGAGCTGCGCGAGGAGACCGGTCTCACCGTGGACGAGAGCGCGGTGGACGTCTTCGCGATGCTCCACGACGTGATCGGCGGCATCAACCGCATCAGCATGGCGGCCCTCGTCCGCCTGGGGTCCGGGGTCCCCGAGGTCACCGAGCCACACCTGATCAGCGCCTGGCGGTGGACCGCCCCTGAGGAGCTGCCCACGGCGCTGTTCGACCCGTCGGCGCAGATCCTGGCGGCCTGGCGCCCGGACCTCGGCCTCACCCACCCGCCCGCGCACCTGCTGCCGATCACCGGCGTCGCGGACAGGGGCTGACCGACCCGGTCCACCTCCCGCCGCCCGGCTACGGATGCGGAGGAAAGGGACCAAGCATATGAATGAGGAACCATCCGCGTGAACGGAGTTGGCCTCATGGACGATTACCCGCTCCTGAACCTCTTCCTGACCATGCTGTACCTGTTCCTGTGGGTCATGTGGTTCTTCCTGCTCTTCAAGGTGGTGACGGACCTCTTCCGCGACCACACGCTGAACGGCTGGGCCAAGGCGGGCTGGCTGATCTTCGTCATTCTGCTGCCCTACCTGGGCGTGCTGATCTACCTGATCGTCCGCGGCCGCAGCATGCACGAACGGGACGCCAAGGCGGTCGAGGACTCGGAGACGGCCTTCCGGCAGTACGTGAGGGAGGCGGCGAACAGCGAGGGTTCCTCCGGCCCCACCAGCCACGTGAGCGATCTGACGAAGCTCGCGGAGCTCAAGGACAAGGGCGCCCTCAGCGCTGAGGAGTACGACAGGGCGAAGGCGAAGCTCCTCGCCTGAGGAAGTACCCGGCGGGACAGAGCCGAAAAGTGCCGGCAGCCCTGGGAGTCCCCCCGGGGCGTCCAGGACTTCCGGCCCCCTCAAGCATCCGAGGAGCGTTCAGGAGCAGCACGGCCCTCGCCGGGCCGGTCACTCCAGCTCGCACCCGGCCTGGTCGGCGACGGCGTCGGCCAGGCCGGTCAGCAGCTCGGCGTCCGGGCGGAGGTCGTCACGGCCGGGCCTCTTCCTCGGCCCGAAGAAGTGCCCTACCTGGACCAGGGTCGGCCTGCCCGCGCAGGTCAGCAGGGCGGACCGGTCCTTGTCGTCGGCGCGGTGCCGCTCGACCAGGGCGGGTTCCTGGGTGACGGTGAAGTGGACGAGACTGTCGCGGTCGTCGTCCGTGGCTCCGAAGGCGCAGCTCCACAGGCGGAAGTCGCCCCCGGTCGCGGCCTGGGTGAACTGGGCGGCGGCCGATGCCTTCAGCGGGGCGAACCCCTCGATGCCGCACGCCCGGGCAGGGTCCAGAGCCTCGCGTTCGAGCACGGGCGGGGCGGTCCCGGGCTGTGTCGCGGGGGACGGTCCGGAGCAGCCCTGTGTCCCGGTCAGCCGGTCCGCTGCGGTCATGAGGACGGCGGCCATCCTCTTCTGCACGGCACCGTCCTTCCAGGTGTCCTCCTGGTCGTTCGTCACCTGGATCTGGAGATAGGGCTCGGGCTTGGCCAGGGCGTCGGCGCAGCCGGCGGGCAGCAGAACCCCGGCATACGTCCTGTTGACCCACCCGGGCACACCGGGGATCGGGGCGCGGACCGGGGACTCGGCGGCGACTTCGTCGGCGGTGCCCCAGACAGTCCCGGCGGAGCGCACGGAGTCGAGGGTCAGCGTGAACTCATCGTCCACATGGCAGTAGGAGAGCACGGGTTTCGCCGCGTCGGTCTCGGTGGACGTGTACCGCTCGCGTGGTTCGACGGTGAGCGCGGACACGTCCTCGCGGGTGAGGCCGCCCCAGCAGAAGGAGGTCTGCGGGGCGGCCTCGCTCCCCTGCAGGGACAGGGCGAGCGCGCCGCCGCCCGCGAGGAGGGCGGCGGCCGTCGCGGCGGCGAGGATCTTCGTGGATGGGGTGCTCATCGGCGCCTTCCGGCTGATCGGGGGGCGGTGACTTCCGCGGGGCCGTCGGCAAGGACACCCGGTCCTGGCTGCCAGGCCGCCGCGCACAGGGACTCGGCGACGGCGGCCGTGTAGCGGGCGGCGGCGAGCCAGTGGGCGGCGAAGCCGTCGGTGTCGGCGGGGAGGAGGCGGCCGAAGAGGTCGCGTTCGCGTCGGGCCGCCGAGGCGCGGAGGGCGGTGAGCAGCCCGGCGGCCGTGGGGAAGCCCGCACGGCGCAGGCGGCGGGTCTCGGCGGTCACGTCGCCGAGCATGCCCAGGGCGGCACGGCCCGCCGGGACGGTCTGTTCGACGCGCCGCTCCAGGAGATGGAGGGGCGACTTCGCGCCGGGGCCGCCGGGCTGGGGCGGGGCAGAGTGCACCGGGGCGCCCGGGTCGGGGAGATCGGCGCGGCCCAGGCGGTCGAAGCCCAGGTCGACCGTTCCCTTGCCGGTGGGGTGCGAGCAGGCGAGCAGGGTGAGCCGGGGGTGCGGGGCGGGCACCAGGCGGCCGATGATCCGCAGCCGCGTCCCCGGTGCCGTGGCAAGGAGCATCAGGTTGTCGCGATGGGCCAGCCCGGGGTCGTCGTCGGCGACGGCGAGGCGGACGGGGACCTGACCGTCGCACCGCACGAGCAGACAGGCACCGGCCGACTCCCTTACCGCGCCCAGGAGTTCGACATCCAGGAAGAGCAAGTCGCTGCCACTGCCGCCCGGTTCCGCGTAGCGCGAGAGGGACCGCAGGGCGCGGGTGGCCTGTTCGGCGGGCGGGGTCTCCCAGAGGGCGGCGAGGGGCGGTTCCGTCCAGGCCGCGCCCCGGGCGGTGACGGCCTTGACGCCCCTCCCGGCGCCCAGTCTGCCGTCCGGGGAGACCGTCGCTCCGGAGACCGCGAGGCCGGCCCGGCCCAGCTCCCGGTGCGTGAGGGCGCTGTCTCCGAGGCGAACGGTGCGGTCGGCCACGCCCAGGGCGCGCCCCACCCCGCCGGGGGCCACGTCACCGACCGTGCACAGCCGGCCGTCGGGGGCGGCGACCCAGGTGCGGGCGCCGCCGTGCCCCGAGTCGGTGACCACGGGCTCGGTGAACAGGCCGTACAGCCGCAGGGAACCGTCCGGGCTGTACGGGTGGCGGGCGCGGCCCCGGACGGCGGCCAGCTCCGCGCCGGAGGCCATCCCCACGCGGTGCGCGGTGCCCAGGAGTTCGGCCAGGGCGGTGACGAGGTCGGCGGTGCGGTAGGAGGGCTCCCCGGCGCGTGCCGCGCGCAGCAGGGCGACGACGGACAGGGCGGCGGACGCGCCACGCGGCAGTTGCCGGAGCCGGGCGGTGTGCGCGGCGCGCAGCAGTGCCGCCTGGGCGACGGCGCCGGCCCCGTCCACGCCCGCCTCCAGCACGGTGGCGCCCGCCGACCAGAGGGCCGCGGCCGCCTCACGCTGGGCGGGGCTCGCCTTGTCGTGAGCGGGGGCGGGCTCCAGGGCAGGGGCTACCGGGGCGGGGGCGCTTGCCGGGTCCGTGTCGCCGGGGGGCGGGGTGGGAGCGGGAAGCGCGGTGGCGTCGGGGGCCGTCGGCGCCGGCTGTACGGCGGGGTCGGGAGCCGCGTCGGGTGCGGGTTCGGGGACCGGATCCGCCGCGGGAGCGGCGCAGGCGGCGGCCGCGCGGTGGACGCAGGCCGGGGCGAGGAGGCAGCCGCAGGTGATGGCGTCGACCGTGGCCACCACGCCGCCCGGGGCATGGAGGCGCAGTTCGGTGTCGTCATCGACCGCGATCGTCACCGTGTCCCCGTCGCGGTGCGTCGGGCGGGTGCCGAGCTTGGTGACCGCCGCGTCCAGCCGCTTGCGCAGCCGGGGCGAGAGGTCCTCCACCAGCGTGGCCGTGACCTCCGGCGCGACGGGTGGCAACGGGGCGGCGGTCATGCTGTCTTCTCTCCTATCCAGCGAGCGAGTTCGAGTGGGCTGAGGGCCGCCACGGGCATGCCGGCGGCCACGAGCTGCCCGGCGACGCCCGTCGAGTAGCGGGGCCGGCCGGCGTCGTCGAGGCTGGCGCACCCCAGTACATGGCAGCCGGTGGCGACCAGGGCCCGGACCTCGGACAGCAGTCCGCCGAGCGGAGCCCCCTCCTCGAAGTCGCTGATGACGACGACAAGGGTGCGGCTGGGTACCGTGATCAGGCTGCGCGCGTGCCGTAGCCCGGCGGCGATGTGCGTCCCCCCGCCCACGCTCACCTCCAGAAGGAGGGAGAGGGGGTCGTGCACATGGCCGGTGAGGTCGACGACCTCCGTGGAGAAGGCCAGGAAGTGGGTGCTCAGCGCCGGCACCCCGGCCAGTACGGAGGCGGTCAGCGCGGACCAGATCGTCGACGCCTCCATGGACCCGGAGACGTCGGTGACCAGGATCAGGCGCCAGTCGGCCGACCGGCGGGCGCGGCTGCGGAACACCGGCTTCTCGGGGACGATCCGGACCGTGCCGTCCTCCGTGCGGCGGGCGGCGGCCAGATTGGCGCGCAGCGTGCGCGGCAGGTCCAGCCGTCCGCCCGGGCGGCGGGTGGGCCGGGCGAGCATGGTGCCGGTGAGGGCGGGGCGCAGCCGGGTGGCGAGCTGCCGGGTCAGTTCGTCGACCAGGCGGCGGACCAGCGGCCGGAGCGCCGCGAGGCGCGCCTCGGGGAGCCCGCCGGCGTAGCGCAGGACCGTGCGGAGCAGTTCCACGGAGGGGGTGGCGGCGGCCGGGTCGAGTTCGGTGAGGACGTCCTGCCGGCCGGTCTCGGCAGCGGCGGCGAGGACTTCCTCACGGACGCCGGGGCCGAAGAGCGCGGCGAGTTCCTCGGACCACTCACGGACGCCGGGGAACGACGCCTCGCGGCCGTGGCGGCCCTGGCCGGGCACGGGCAGACCACCGCGGGAGCCCTCACCGCGCCCCACGCCGTAGAGCTCGTCCAGGGCGGTGGCCAGGCGGGCGGCCCCGGACGGCAGTCGGTCGGGGCGCCGGCCGAGGACGAGTCGCCACCGGTCGGCGGGCGCGAGGGTCCGCTCGGGGGCGGGTCCGGGGCCGGGGCCGACGGCGGTATCGGGTCCGGTCGCCGGGGTGGTCCCGGTAGCGGCCTCGGCGGTGCGGGGGTGCGCCGGGCCGGCGGGAGGCGGGGCGGTGACAGCGGAGGCCGCCGACGGGTGCGCGGTGGCGTGCGCCGAGAGCGGGTGCCGGTCGGTGTCCCCGGGGGCCGGGACGGGCAGGCCGAGGCCGGCCAGGAGGCCGCGGGCCGCGAGGTCGGCGACCGCGCGGCGTGCCAACTCGGCCGGGTCGTCGGCGTCGGTGATGTCCACCCGTTCGCCCAGGCGCTCCTCGACGGTGTCCAGCAGCCGGTCCCGGGCGGTCGGGCTCAGGGTGTCGAAGCCGCCGCGCAGGGCGGGCAGCCGGGCCAGGAACGCGGCGTCGTCCAGCTCGACGACCCGGTGCAGCAACGGGTCCAGGGCGACGACGCCGACAGTCAGGAGCGGGCCCGCCGCCGTCAGGACGCCGGTGAGACGGGCGGTGAGGGCGGCCCGGGAGGGGCTGTCCACCGCCGCGTCCACCCAGGAGGCGACGCGCACCCCGAAGGTCTCGGCCTGCTCGTGGCCCGTGAGCACCCGGACGGCTCCGGCCGCCGCGGCGATCAGCGGGGTGCCGTCGGCGGCCAGACGGGCGAGGGCGCCGGCGAGCCGGATGCCGCCCAGCCGGTCGGCGCGCTGCGCCAGTTCGAGCAGAGCCCGGGCGTCCTCGGGCTCCTCGGAACCGGTGAGGCCGTCGACCTGGCGGACCGCCGCCGAGGTCAGGAGTTCCGCCGCGTGCGCGATGCGCGTGGAGAGGAGGGCGGGGGCGTCCGAGGTTTCGGGAGGTGCCGAGGCACCGGGGGCTCCCAGGCCTGGCAGGTGGCCCGCCGCGACGCGGTCCAGGAGGTCGAGCCCGGCGAGGAGTTCGGGGAGCGTTCCGCTCTCGGGGAGTACGGCCGCCAGTTCCGTCAAACGCTCGTCGACCAGGGCGGGGAGCCCGCACTCCGCGGCCGCTGTGAGGCCGTGTACGGACTGCGCGGCCATCGGGCCGCCCTCCGCGCGTTCGGTCGCGTGCCGCCCGCGCAGCACGCCCTCGGCCGCCTGGGCGGGGGTGACGCCGCGGGCTCCGGCCGCGGTGAGCATCGCGGCCGTGGCGGGGGTCCACCGCACCTGCCAGCGGGTGGTGAGTCCTTCCGAGCCCGCCGCGGCGGTCACCTCCTGCTCCTGGGCGTAGGGGATGCCGCACACCGCCAGCCGGCGGAACAGCAGTTCGCGACGCCCGTCCAGCGCGGAGCGGGCCGGGTCGAGCCGGAGGTCGCGCGGGGTCTTCTCGTGCGTGTCCGCCGGGCCGGGGAGGGACAGCGCCTCGGTCTCGGCCTCCACGGCGGGGCCGAGGCCGCTGCGCGGAGCGGCGGGCGCGGGGCGTCCGGTGCGGGTGCCGACGAGGACGTGTTCGAGCGCGTGGGCGACGGCGCGGCCCGTGCCGTAGGTCTCGCCCCGGCCGAGCACCGTCTGCACGGCCTCCAGGAGTTCGCCGCGTCCGGGGGCGGGCAGATCACGCAACCGGGCCAGGTCTCCGGCGACCCGGACGACCTCCCGGCCGTCCGCCGGGCCGTAGGGATGGCCCTGTGCGCGCAGGGCGGCGCAGACGCGGACCGCGGTGCGGATCAGGGCCTCGTGCAGGGCGGCCGGGTCCCCGGCTGCGTCCAGGACGGTGTGCTGCCACTCCGGGTCCCGGATGCCGGCCGGGTAGCCGGAGCGGGAGTCGAGCAGAGGGTAGGTGTACGGGATCAGGGAGACGGTGCAGGCCCTCGCCCCGCGCGCACCGGGCTCGCGCGCGGGGGCGTTCGGTGCGCCCGCAGGAGTGTTCTGTGGGTCCGGCGCACCCGCCGCGGGAGCCGTGGCCGCCCCGGCGGTGGACGGCAGCAGCGCCGGGGCATGGAAGGCGCCCACCACCACGGCGGGCCGCAGCCCGTTCGCCAGGGCCTCGGCGATGTGCTCGCGCATGCATGCCTCGCGCACCAGGTCGGTGCCGTCCAGGCCGCGCCGCGCCTCGGTCTCGTACCGCAGCGCCCAGCCGGTGAGGAGGGCGGCGCGGCGGAGCGCTTCGGGTGGGGAGCCGGGGGCGGGGGCCTCCACCAGGCGGTCCCACAGGTCGTCGCCGTCGCGGCCGGTGAGCCGGGACCGGAGGGCGGCGGACAGCCCGCGGCCCTCCCCCGGTACGGGCGCGGAGCCAACGCCCGGTACGGGCGCGGCCGCGTCAGACCCGCCCCGTGCCCAGGCCCGGTCGGCGAGCGGGAGATCGCAGGCCACGGCCGGGACCCCGTTCCGGGCCGCCCAGCGCAGGGCGACCAGTTCGGGCGAGAAGTCCGCGAACGGGTAGAAGGCGGGTCCCTGTCCGCCGCCCGCACCCGGACCGCCGGCCGGCACGGCGGCCAGCGCCACCGGCGCCCGGGTCTCCTCGTGAGCGAGCCAGCCCAGCCAGGGCTGGAACTCGGTGGGCAGTTCGACGAGGAGGACGTCGGGGGCCGCCGCGTCCAGCAGGGCCGGGACGGCGGCCGCGAGGGAGGGCGCGTGGTGACGCACCCCGATCAGGAACGGCAGCCCGGGGCCGTCCACCGCGAGCGCCGCCACCGCGGCCTCCGGGGTGGCGGGCCCGGCCTCCGGGACCCGCGGCAGGAGGGCAGCGGTCGGCGTCTCGGCGACCGGCCGCGTCGTCCCGGCGGCGGCGGCCCGCGTCTGGGTGATGGCCGCCCGCGTCTCAGGGGTGTCCTGGCTCATCCGTCAGTTCTCCAGCACCGCGCGCAGGTCCCACAGGGCACGCCAGGTGGCCGACCCCTGCTCGGCGCGCCTGCGCACCGGTCCGTCCCAGTACCCCAGCAGCCGTGCCGCGTCGGCCGGGTCGTCCTTGCGGACGACGCCGAGCAGGTGGCCGGGCAGGAGGGAGAGCACGTCCCGGTCCCCCGGGAAGTAGGCGGCGGCCAGACCGAGGGAGCCCGCGACGGAGACCGCCTCCGCCGTGCTCATCACCGTGGAGGGGCGCTCGACCTCCCACCCCTCCGTGGAGCGGCCCTCGCGCAGGTCCCGGAAGGCGGTGACCAGGGCTTCGAGGACCGCGTCGTCCACCTGGTAGGCGGCTCCCGCTCGTTCCACCGCGGCGCGCGACTGGCTGCGGACGAGCGCGGTCTCGGCGTCCACGTCCCCGATCGGGCCGACCGTCTCGAAGTTGAACCGCCGCTTCAGCGCGGCGGACATCTCCGAGACGCCCCGGTCCCGCAGGTTGGCGGTGGCAATGAGGGCGAAGCCGGGGGCCGCGTGCACCTGGGCGCCCTCACTGCCCGCCAGTTCGGGGACCGCGATCCGCCGCTCCGACAGCAGGGACACCAGGGCGTCCTGGACCTCGGGCAGACAGCGGGTGACCTCCTCGACGCGGGCGATCGCGCCCCGGGTCATGGCGGTGAGCACCGGGGAGGGCACCAGCGCTTGCTCGGTGGGGCCCTGGGCGAGCAGCAGCGCGTAGTTCCAGCCGTATTTGAGCTGGTCCTCGGTGGTACCCGCGGTGCCCTGCACGGTGAGCGCGCTGGTGCCGCAGATGGCCGCCGACAGCAGCTCGGAGAGCATCGACTTGGCGGTGCCGGGCTCGCCCACCAGGAGGAGTCCGCGTTCCCCGGCGAGGGTGACCACGCACCGTTCGACGAGGGCGCGTTCGCCGACGAACTTCTGCTCGATCACCAGGCGACGCGGCACCCCGGCGTCGGGTCGGGCGCCCTTCGGCAGGCCCAGCGCCTCCCCCGCGCTGCCCGTCACGAAGGTGACGACGGCGCGCGGGGTGAGCCGCCAGCCGGGCGGGCGGAGGCCGGTGTCGTGGGCGGCGAGGAAGGCGAGTTCGGTGGCGTACCGGTCCTCGGGCGGGGTGACCTGGCGGTGCTCCCGGCCGGGCGCCGCCGACCGGTCCGGGACGCCGACCGGGGTGGCGCCGTCCGTGTCACTGGTGCTGGTGCTGGTTTCGCTCGTCATCGGCGGCGGCCCTTCCGGGGTGCGCGGGTGTCCAGTTCTTCGAAGGCGGGGGCACCGCCGCCGCGAACCCGTGCCCAAGCGGCTGAGAACAGCGCGGGCACAGGCAGGTGGGGCACGGTGCGGACACCGTCGGCCACCGGGTACAGATCTTCCTTCCAGGTCTCCACCGGCAGGGCGGGGGCCTTGCGCTCCATCCAGCCGCAGGGCAGGAACAGGGTGCGGCCGGCGCGGGAGCGCTTCGCCTCCAGGACGAGGTCGGTGGCGGCGAGTTCCGCCCGGGCCTTCTTGACGCGGGCCGGCTTCCACTCCGTCCAGCGGACGCAGTTGCGGTCGGTCGGGTCGGGCAGGGTGAGCAGCATCAGGTAAAGGGCGGCGGCGTCCGCGCTCAGGCCGAGGGACTCGGCGGCCTCCGCCACCAGCTCCGGCACCGCGCGGGTCGGGTCCTGCGCCGGGTGGTTCGGGGCGCCCTCGGAGGGCGTGTTGCCCTCGGCGTCCGCAGAGACGTCGGGGAGGCCCGCCGAGACCAGCTCGTCGGTCTCCTCGTCGAGCAGGGCACGCAGGGCGAGGAGGTCGCGGGTGGCGTGGGAGGCGACCGTGCCCTCGACGAGGCCGAAGACCGGGTCGTCGGGGCCCGTCAGACCGGCCGGGCGGATCAGCAGCTTCTCGTTGCTGCCGTGGCCGGGCGCGAGGAGCAGCGCCGCGCCGGCCCGGACCAGTCCGTCGGCGTCTGCCCCGCCGGACACGGGGAGCCCCAGGGCGGCGCGGATCGGGACGCCGATCGGGACGCCCGCCTCCGTCCAGTCCAGACCGAGGTCAAGTGCCAGGTTCGGGTCGGTGAGGCGTCCGCGCAGGGCCGCGAGCCCGGTGGGCAGATGCGGC
Source organism: Streptomyces sp. NPDC006261 (assembly GCF_040613515.1). NCBI lineage: Bacteria > Bacillati > Actinomycetota > Actinomycetes > Kitasatosporales > Streptomycetaceae > Streptomyces > Streptomyces sp. NPDC006261. Next base: position 25,806 of record NZ_JBEXSI010000037.1, on the reverse strand, counting down.
CGCAGGGGGTGTCCGTACGGCAGGGTGTAGGCGAGGGTGCGCAGCGCGGTCAGGGCGGAGGCGACCGCACCGCGTGCGCCGACCCGGCGCAGGCCCGGGCGGCCGGCCCCGTCCGGGACGTCGGTGCCGTGGGTGAGCCAGCTCCGGGAGCCCGCGTTGAGGATCAGATCGACGGCGCCGGGGGTGGCGCCCGACAGGTCGAGGTCCAGTTCCTCGGGGACGCGGACGAGGGAGGCCAGGCGCTCCCGCCAGACCTCGGCGGCAGCCTCGACGTCCGGGCCCGTGATCCACAGTTCGGCCGGGTCCGCGGGCAGCAGCGCCCGCAGCAGCGCGTGCCGGTCGTCGCGGGGCAGGGAGTCCAGTCTGGCCTGGGCCGCCTCGAAGGTCCGGGTCTTCGCCCCGAGCAGGGCGAGCGCTTGGGCGCCGGGCTTCTCGGCGGTGGCCGACAGCAGGGCGACGGCCTGGAGCGGTCCGATCCCGGTGGCCGTGTGGAACGTCTCGGCGGCCTCCGGGCGCCAGGGCGCGGGGCCCTGCTCCCGCACCAGGGCCGTGAGCCGGACGAGCCGGTCGCGGGCGATGCCCTGCCGGTGGACGTGTTCGTGGTCCAGGGTGAAGCCGGGGACGGGTCCGAAGGCGCCGGTCGGGTCGTGGTCCAGGGCCAGCCAGCGGGCCGCGTCGTTCCGGGTGTTCCGGCCGCGTTCGGCGACGACCACGACGGCACGGGCGCCCTTGCGCAACACCTGGCCGAGGCGGTGCACGGCCTCGTGGCGCCCCTGCCCGGGCGTGCCGTTGTACGGCTCGACGAGCTCCACCTGCCGGACGGTGCCCGCCGGGTCGGCCAGCGGCCCTGCGGCGAGGGTGTCGAGCAGGACGAGGAGCCCGGCGCGGTGCTCGGGTGATGTGGCCGGCGAGGCGACCCGGTAGGCGAGTTCGGGCAGCTTGTCGAGGAGGGAGGTCCAGGACATGGCGCCGCCGGGCACGGTGCAGTCGTCGCGCTGCCAGCCGTCGACGGGGGTGAAGGGGATCTTGGACGGCACGGGCGGGCCGAACGCCGGTTCGCCGCCGAGGACATGGTTGACGGCGAGGATCTGCCGGAGGGCGGTCCATCGGTTCCCGCCTCCCCACCAGCCGCCGTGCATACGCTCGGAGCCGAAGGCGGTGGCGTCCCGCAGGGTCGTGTCGTCGCCGTGCTGGGGCGCGTGGTCGAAGAACATGCCCTGGGTGCGCGCGGTGTTCCGGGCGGTGGCCGGCTGGGCGTGCCCGGGCGGTTGCAGGTACCGGGCGGTTGCGTCGGCCTGGTCCACCGCGTTGCGGACGAGGGCGGTGATGCCGGCGAGGAGCCGTGCGTCGGACACCTCGGGCAGCACCCGGGCGACGGCCTCCTGGCTCAGCTCCCGCGACGAGGGCCCGGTGTACTCCTCGACGGCACGGAACGCCGCCAGGTGCCGGGCGACCGCGGCGGCGACCTCCTTGAACAGCTCCCCCGCCCGGGAGTAGGTCAGGGTCCGCAGGACCGCGGAGCCGCGTTCGTCCCTCGGGCGCAGGGCGTGCCAGTAGGCGACGGGCGGCACATAGGGGGTGCCCGCCGCGTCGTTCCCGCCGGAGGAGTCGGGCGTGACGGACCACAGACTGCCGCCGGTGCCGTCGGTGTCCGCCGGGTGTGCTTCGACGGAGCGGTGGTGCAGGGCCATGACCGGCCGCGATCCGCCGGGCAGAGCGAGGGCGCCGAGGGGCACCTGGGCGCAGTCGGCGCACAGCGGGTACGGCAGGGTCACCGTACGTCCGTCGGGGGTGCCGGCGACGATCCGGTGGCCGTCCGCGGGCACGGCGGTACCGGGTTCGGTGACCGTACGGCGGACCCAGCGGCCCAGGACCGTGCCGTCCGTGCCGAACGGCGTGGTCTCCAGGCCTGGCTGGAGGGGCAGCACCTGACAGTGCTCGGTGAGCAGCCGGGTTCCGTCCTGGACGCCGGAGCGGAGGAAGGCGGGCAGGGAGGCCCGGCCGTGCGTGCCCGTGGCGGGGTCGTACTCCAGCCATACGCTCTGTCGGCCCTGGTGTCCGTCGCGCCATAGGCCGGTGCCGTCGGAGATGACGGCGCGCTGCGGCGGGAGGGAGGTGTCGCCCGCGTGCAGGGCCTTGCCGCCGGTGGCGCGGCCGCCGCCGGGCAGCGGCAGGCAGATCTCGTCCGAGGCGCCGGAACCGCCCCAGCGGGGGATCTGCTCCCCGCCGACGGTGAACACCTCGGCGGGGCGGTGCGACCAGTAGCCGCGCTGTTTGCCGTCCTCCCACCAGATGACCAGCAACTCGCCGTCGACGTAGCGGAAGGCGAGGGTTCGCCAGTGGTCGACGGTGGCGGGCAGCCGCAGGGTGTGACGCAGCAGGACGCCCTCGGGGCCGACGACGACGGCCCGTTCCAGGGTGTTCAGGATGAGTGCGGGCCAGGCGCCGGTGACGCCGACACTCTCCGAGCGGTGGCGGCGGTTGCCCGCGGAGGCGGCGGCCGCCTCCGCGGCGAGTTCGGCGTAGGTCTCGTCCAGTGCGGGCCAGCCCAGTTCGTCGAGGACTCCGGTGCGCAGGGTGGCGGCGAGCAGGGGCACCACGTCGTGGGCCTCGAGAAGCCGCACCGCCTCCGGGGCGACCTCGGCGGCCACGGCGCGGAATCCCGAGAGTTTGCTGAGGGCCGACCGCAGTCCGGGGAGCCCCCGGGCGGCCGCGTACTCCTCGGCGCGGGCGGTCAGCCACTCGCGCAGGACGCCGGAGAGCACCGGGTGCGCGGCCAGCTTTTCCATGCCGGCGTCGCTCGGCCGCCGGACGCGTCCGCCGCCGAGCTCGCCGACGGTGCGGCTCAACAGGGCGCGGAAGTGGGGGCGTGCGGCGACGGCGGCGAGGTCCCGCACGCCGGGTGCGGTGTCGGTCAGCCAGCCGCCGAGCGCGAAGCCCGGGGGCTGCCGGCTGCCCGGGCCCTCGTCGTCCGGCTCGGCGACAGGGATGCCGGAGGCCAGGCAGAGGTCGAGGATGTCCAGGTCGGCGGTGCGCTGCCAGCGGCCCTGGAACAGCTCGACGGGACGCCCGTCGGCGCGCAGCCGGTCCGCCGCGCGGGCGACCAGGGTGAGCGTCTGTGGGCTGCGGCCTGCTGCGGCCCCGTCGCGCCGGCGGTGCGCCTCCCAGCGGGCGAGCCAGTGCGCCGGGGAGACGGACGGCGCGTCCTCGCCGGAAGCGCCGGAGGTATCGGAGGCATCGGGGAAGGCGGTGAGCAGTTCCTCGGCTCCGGAGTCGGCCAGCAGCGTGAGCCAGCCGCGCTCGCCGTCCCGGCCGCTGTTCTCGGTGAAGGTCTCCGGGAAGAAGCCGAGGAGCCGGGCGCGCACAGCCGGGTCCCGGTGGGCGAGGGCGACGACGGCGGGGCGGTAGGCCGTCCAGAAGGAAGCGGGGGCGCGGACGACTCCCGGGGAGCCGATCAGGTCGGCCACCAGCTCGCGTTCGGCCGTCTCGCGGTCCAGCCCGGCGGCCTTGACCAGGGCGCGTACGTCCTGGGGCAGCGCCGCGTAGGGCGGCATGCCTGCGGCGCAGCGCTCGACCAGCAGACGGCGGAACTGCGCCCAGGCGTCCGCCGGGGCGAGCCGGGCCACGAGGTCCCGCACGTACTGCCGCAGCGCCTTGACGGTCAGCGCACCGGCGAAGGCGAACTCCAGGAAGACGGCCCGCTGCCGGTCCTCGTCCACGACGAGGCCGTGGACACGCTCGGCCTCGCGGGCCTTGCCGAAGAAGGAGGCCGCGTAGGTGGTGTTCTCCGCCTGGAGGAAGAGGCGGGCGACCTGTTCGTAGTAGGTGGGGAGGAAGTGGGGCACGGCCCGGCCGAGCCGGGTACCGAGGGTATCGAAGCCCTCCTTGGCGGCACCGGCACGGGTCTTGGCCTGCCGGCCCAGCCGCTCGATGTCCTTGACCAGTGCCAGGGCGTGGTGCCCGTTGGCCGGGTCGTTGACCAGCGCCCAGGCGGGGAAGCCCAGCGTCTCGCGGCGGACCTGGCCCACGACGGGCGCCTCGGCGGTCCGGGACAGCCCGAGGAACTCCAGGGCCAGGTCCTCGGCTTCGCCGAGGGTGCCGGCCACGAGGCGGACAACGGGGCGGTCGCCGAGGACGGCGTGCGTGTAGGTGCGGGCGGTCAGCGCGTCGGCGTCGTCCCGGTCGGTGGTGCCCGCGGGGAGGACGGCGCCCGCTTCCAGCAGAGCCGCGGCGCGGGCCTCGGCGGCGGGAGTCGCGACGGCACGGCCGCGGGCCTGGGCGGGAAGCGCCACCGTATCGGTGTCGGTGTTCATGTTGCTGTTGCTGTTGCTGTTGCTGTTGCTGTTGCTGTTGCTGTTCGCGCCGGTGTTCGTCGTCGTGGTGCTCATGCCGCCCGCTCCTCGTCCTCCACGTCGCGGCCCGCGTAGAGCGCCGCTGCCATGCGCATGCCCTCGGACCACGCGACGGGGCCGACCTCGGCAGCCGTCAGCGCGCGCCCCGAGGAGTCGGTCCAGCCCAGGGGGCCCGTCTCGGTGCCGTACTCGTCGTATCCGTCGTGCTCGCCGATCCAGATGCGGGCCTCGACGGTGGCGCCGTCCTCGACGACCGGGCAGACCGCGTATCCGCCGCGGGACCGGTAGCCGAGCTGGGTGACGCGACCGTGCAGGAACCGCAGTTCCTTGAAGACGCCGCCGGCGTAGGTGTCCACGGAGACGGTGTCCGGGGCGAGGCCCGGCGGGCGGCGCCACACCTCGCGGAACAGCTGCTCCACCTGCTGGCTCACCTCCAGTTCCACCGCGAACTCCCTCAGCTCGTCCAGGTCGTCGAGGAGGACGGGATGCCGCAGGCTCACGACGTCCGGGGTGATGCGGACCGTGTCGCCGTCCAGGTCGACGAGGCCGAGGCCGCGGTCGGGGTCGACATCGCGCAGGAACCCCCCGACCCCGCTGTCCGCGCCGGTGACCACCACGTCCCGCAGGGCCGCCTGCCACGCCGGGTCGGGCCAGACCCGGGCGAGGACGGCGGTGGGGACGGGCAGCGAGCGCACCATCCACTGCTCGACGTCGGTCAGGCACCGGCGTTCGTGCCACTCCAGCCACTCGGCGAGCTGCTGGAGTCCGACGACCGCCGGGTCGTCCTTCAGTTTGGCCGGGACGGACTTGAGCCGTCGGCCCTTCCCGTTGCGGCAGACCACCCTGCCCGCCTCCAGGGCGACTTCGTAGTCGCCCGCCGGTACCCACCCCATGCGCTGCTCTCCCCGTGTTCCGTACGGCGCCGCCGGGAGGCGACACGCTGATGAGACCCATCGACGGCAACGCACCGTGACGAGTGGAAGAGACTCTAGGTGCCCCCACTGACAGTGAGGCCGGGCCGTGGAGGTGACCTGCGCCGAGGCGGACACATGGGTGGCCGTGCAGACCCCGGCCCTGCGCGTGGGTGGCCGTGCAGAGCCCGGCCCTGCGCAAGGACGTCATCCGGCTGCTGCCCGGGGCAGGCCGTGTCCTCGTCGGCGGCGGCCTCGGGGAGGCCCACGGGCTCGGGCGGGTCAAGGAACGCTGGTCCTCAGCTGGTCCCCAGAAATGGTCAAGGGCCGATCTCGGATTTCTCCGAAACCGGCCCTGACCTGCGACTGTCTCCAGTCGGGACGACAGGATTTGAACCTGCGACCCCTTGACCCCCAGTCAAGTGCGCTACCAAGCTGCGCCACGTCCCGATGCGTTTCCGCCTGGTTGCCCAGGGCGGCCGCGCAGGACAAACATTACCTCACTCCAAGGACCGGATCGACGTCCGTGCCCGCTGGGCGCGGGCCGCCAGCCCTTCGGCTCCGCAGGCCATGGCCTGTTTCTGGGCCCGGGCCAGTTCGCGGTGCGAGCTGATCGCGATGCCGTAGTCGACGCGGGCGAGCGCGTGCTCGTAGGCGGAGGAGGACCTCTCCAGGTGACGGACCGCGTCGGCGAGGAGCTGCTCCGCCTCCTCGGGCGGGGCGAAGAGCGAGACGCAGCGCAGGGCTTCGCCGATGGCGGTGTCCGTGCCGAACCGTTCGGCGTGCACGCGGGCGCGGGCCGCGAGGTGGGCCGCACGGCCGGGGTCGTCCTCGGCCAGGGCGCGGGCGAGGTCGCCGGCCCAGGGTGCCCAGATGCCGTTGAAGCGTTCGCGCGGCTCCAGGGCGGCACCCGCTGCTTCGAGTTCGGCGATGGCTTCCTCCTTACGGCCCTCGGCCAGCAGCAGGCGGCCGCGGACGCACGGGCCGTCCGGCAGCACCATGGCGCTGGGGTAGGGCGGTCCGAAGTGGTAGCGGTCGGCAATCTTGCGGGCCTCGGCGACACGGCCCCGGGCCAGCAGCGTGTCGATGAGCAGGCACGCCGCGTCCCAGTGGACGGGCAGGCCGGAGCCGACACGGTCGGCGAGCCGGAGCCCTTCGCGCAGGAAGCCCTCGGCCTCCGCGAGACGGCCGCGACGGCGGTGGACCATGCCGAGCAGGGTGTGCGCGAACGCCAGGTGGGCCCCGCTCCAGCCGGAGATCTCGAAGGCCCGCACCGCTTCGCCGAAGAGGCTTTCGGCCCGGTCCAGCTGGTCGGTGAAGGCGTAGGTGATGCCGACCATGGTGGGCAGTTCGAAGCCCCACTCGGAGTCGGTCCAGCCGAGGCCGCGGGCGGGACTGCCGTCGATCAGGGCGCGTTCGCACAGGTCGACGATGAGCTGAGCGTTCTCGCCGCGCAGCATGGCGTCGAAGGCCCTCAGGGTGAGCAGTGCCCGCTCGGAGTTGTCACGGCCCTTGAGGTGGTCGGCGTTGCGGGTGAGGCGCCGGGAGCGGGCCGGGCCGTCGTCCTCGGCGGCCTGCATGCCCTCCCACATGAAGTGCGCGGCCTGCAGGCGCATCAGGCCGGGGCCCGGTGCCGTACGGGCCGCCTCGGCGGCCAGGGAAAGCGCCGCGTCCTTCAGCTGGTTGTTGTGGGCAAGCGCGGCGGCGAGCCGGAACGTCGCGTCGACCCGCAGGCCGTCGTCGAGCCCCGGCATGTCGAGGGCCGCCCGCAGGTGCTGCACCGTGGTGGGCGGGGAGCTGAGCAGGGTGGCGCAGCCGAGTTCGTACAGCAGGACCGCGCGGTCCTTCGGGCGGGGCGGCTCCTCGATGGCGCGCTCCAGACAGCGCCTGGCCGCTTCCGGGGCGCCGACCGCCAGGTGCTGGCCCGCGGCTTCGCGGAGCTGGGCGACCAGCTCCTGGTCGTCGTCCGGGTGGACCTCCAGCAGGTGCCGGGAGGCCGCGGCGGCACCGAGGCCGGCCCGGGTGATGGCCCAGGCGGCGCGTCCGTGCATCGCGGTGCGGGTGGCCGGCGGGATGGAGCGGTAGACGGCGGTCGCGATCAGCGGGTGCACGAACTCCAGCGGGTCGAAACCGCTGACGATACGGGCGTCGCGCAGCCGTGCCGTGCAGTCGGCGGCCTCCGCCGAACTCATCCCGGCGAGGGTGGCGGCCAGCTCCTGGGAGATGTCGGTGCCGAGCACGGCGGCGGCCCAGGCGAACCGGTTGGCGTTGGTGCCGAGCCGCTCCAGCCGGGCGACGAGCCCGCTGCCCCGGGCGGAGGCGCCGAGCTCCCGCAGCTGCCCGGCCGATTCCTCGACCGGTGCCAGCTCCTGGTCCTGGACCTTGGCGACCAGCTCGACGGCCTCGTACGGGTTCCCGCCGGTGACCGCCCAGACCTCGCGGCAGAACGGGTCATCGGCGTGTTCGCCCAGGGCCGCGCGGGCCAGTTCGGCGGTGGCGTCCGGGGTCAGCGCCCGCAGGGCGACCCGGGTGACCGCGCTCTGGTTGTCGGAACCGCGTTCGGCCTCGCGGTCGGCGACGTAGCTCGCGTTGCGTTCGGCCATCTCCTGCGGCCGGTACGCCTGGACGACGAGCAGCGGAAGTTCACCGAGGCGGGCGGTGAACGAGGCCAGCCAGGAGAGGGATTCGCCGTCCGCCCAGTGGGCGTCGTCCACCAGCAGCAGTAACGGCCGGTGGCTGAGGCGGGAGGCGAGCCGGGCGACGACGAAGTCGAGGCCGTCACGGACACCCTGCGGGTCGGGCTGCGGGCCGCTGGGCTCGGCGAGGCCGAGCGCGGGTGCAGTGGTGTCGTACCAGTCGCCGAACAGGGCCCGGGTCTCGTCGGGCGGGAACCGGTCCAGGGCGGGCTGCAGCAACTGCCGTACGACGTGGAACGGCACGGAGGTGACGGTCTCGCCGCCCCGAGCGGACCAGATCGTGCAGCGGTCTGCGGCCATCGCCCGGATCTCGGCGAGCAGGGCGGTCTTCCCGAGCCCCGCCTCCCCGCTGAAGACCAGGAGCCCGCCGACGGCCTGCGCTCCGCACAGATCGTCCACCGCCCTCGCGGCGGCGGCGAGTTCCGGTTCACGCTCGTACAACGGCCGAGACGGCTTCATGCCCACCCTTCCCAAATGGCATGCAGTGACGACGGACGAGCCTAGTCGTGCGCGGGTGCTCACCGACAGGGTTCGGCCGATTCCTTGCAGGTGCGAGGCACAATCGAGTAGTGAACGAGACGCACAGGGACCGTGACACCGAAGGCCGAGCGCGCAATGCGCGCCCCCGGGACGGACTGGGGCGGCCGCTGCCCTACGGCACGCCCGGAGTCGAGCGACAGCCCGAGGGCGTCGTCCGCACACCGCACGAGACACTCAGGGAGGCACAGCGGCTGCTGGACGCGGGGATGCCGTTCCACGCCCACGAGGTGTTCGAGGACGCCTGGAAGTCGGGGCCGGAGGGCGAGCGCGATCTGTGGCGGGGGCTCGCGCAGGTGGCCGTGGGGCTGACCCATGCCGCCCGCGGCAACACGGCGGGTGGGGCGCGACTGCTGCGCCGGGGCGCGGGCGCACTCACCTCGTACGGCGAGCCCCGGCCGCATGGCATCGGGATCGGCGGACTGATCGACTGGGCCCAGGAATTGGCCGGCCGCGTGGAGACGGGCCGCACGGTGGACGCCGGGGCCGAGGCGCCCCGGCTGCTCGGGTAGCGCGCGAGTCGCGCACGGTCCGGACCGGTGGCGGAACGTCGGGTCCGGGAACGGGTCTGCCGCGCAGCCATTACGATCCGGCTCCATGAGCACTTCTGACCAGGACCAGGGCCGGGACCAGCGCAAGGGCCAGGACCGGGAAACCCACACCCCGATAGCCGAGACCCCGGCGGAGGCCGCCGAGGACACGCCCGACGTCGAGGACGCCGCCACCACGACCGGGACCACAGCCAAGACGAAGACCACGGCCGAGACCACGGCCAAACTCGGGACCGGCACCACGGCCGAGACCAGCACCACGGCCGAGACCGGGAAGAGACTGACTCCGCGTCAGGCACGGCAGCTGCGGATCGTTCTCTCCTCCGTGGGCATGGTCGCGATGGGCGTGGTCCTCGCCCTGCGGATCGCGAGCCGGTCGTCGGTGCTGGTCGTCGGCGTGTACGGGCTCGCGCTCATCCTGTGCGGCCTGGTGATCGAGCTCAGCAGGAACGGCCGCACCAGGCTCGGCAGCTGGCTCCTCGGGGCCGGTCTGGTGGCGGCTGTCGGTGCGGACTGGCTGCTGCTTCCCTGAGCGCCGTGCCGGTAAGGCTCTGGCAACCCCCCCCTGATCGTTTGATCGCTTTTGCCAGCCCCTGGTCGATCTCTTGACCGCTTGCGAGCGCTCGATCAGGATTTCCGGTGCCGAACGAGTCCCCCACGAAGGGCCCTGGCCTCTCCGTATGAAGACCTTCCACTCCCCTTCGTTCGCACTTCCCCCGGAGGACCGGGCGTCGAGCCCGTACACCGGGTACACCCGGGCCCACTGGGAGGCCACCGCCGACGGGCTGCTGCACGCCGCGTGGCGGTGGGCCACCCCCGGCGCGGCGCTGCTCGACCTGCCCGGGCCCCCGTCGCACTCCGGCGTGCGCTCCGACGGACTGGAGGGGTACGCGCGCACCTTCCTGGCGGCCGCCTTCCGAGTCGCCGGGGCCGAGGGGAAGGACCCCCACGAATGGCTGGATCGGTACGCGCGAGGGCTCGCGGCCGGGACCCGTACGCCGGGGCGGGACGACGCGGAGTCCTGGCCGGTCATCCTGGACCACCATGTGCAGGGACAGCCCATGGTGGAGTCCGCGTCCGTCGCGCTCGGGCTGCGGCTCACCCGGCCCTGGCTCTGGGACCGGCTGGAGTCCGGCGTGCAGGACCGGGTGGAACAGTGGCTGCGGGGTGCGCTGCGGCACCTTCCGGCGGGCAACAACTGGTACCTCTTCCCGTACACGGTCGCCGGCTTCCTGGAGTCGGTGGGGCGGGGGGACGCGGAGAGCGCCCGGGCGCGGGAGCGGGCGATGGAGCTGCTGGAGGGCTGGTACCGGGGCGACGGCTGGTACGCCGACGGGAACGGGCGTGCCTTCGACCACTACAACGGCTGGGCGCTGCACCTGTATCCGATGCTGGACGCCCATCTGGCGGGCGATGACAGCGCGTCGGTGCACCACGGGGCGCGGCTGCGCGAGCACCTGGAGAGCTTCTCGCTGATGTTCGGCGGTGACGGGGCCCCGCTGCACTTCGGGCGCTCGCTCACCTACCGCTTCGCCGCGAGCGCGGCCGTGGGCCTGGGCGCGGTCTCCGGGCACACCCCGCTCGCTCCCGGGGTGTCGCGGCGGCTGGTCAACGGGTCGCTGCGGTACTTCCTGGAGCGGGAAGCGAGCGGCGATGACGGACTGCTGAGCCTCGGCTGGCACGGCCCCCACCCGGCGACCCTGCAGTCCTATTCCGGTCCCGCGTCGCCCTATTGGGCGTCGAAGGCGTTCGTCGCACTGCTCGCCCCCGCCGCGCATCCGCTGTGGACCTCGGCGGAGGAGGCAGCTCCGAGCGAGGGCGCCGACCGGGTGCTGTCGGTACCGGCACCCGGGTTCCTGGTGCAGTCGACACGGGCGGACGGCGTGGTGCGGCTCCACAACCACGGCAGCGACCACGTCCGTCCGGACGAGGGCGAGTCGGCGGCCGACGCGGACCCGCACTACGCCCGGCTCGCCTACTCCACCGTGACCGGCCCGACCTCGGCGGCGAACCCGGCGGACAACCACCTGTCGGTGACGGTCGGCGGGGTACGCAGCACCCGGCGCCGGATCCGTCCGCTCGGGGCCGGACACGGCGAGGGCTGGGGCTGGGCCGGGTCCTGGCACGTACCCGTGTTCCCCGCGGGCCCCTCCACCGTCCCCGGGCTCCGGGTGGAGAGCGTGACGGTGGCGCGGGGCCGCTACGAGCTGCGGGTGCACCGGGTGCTGGGCGCGCCGGACGGGGCGCGGGCCGAGCTGACCGGCTGGGCGACGGAGCCCGGGGGGCCGGTGGGCTCCCAGCTGCACGGGCTCCACGGCTGGGCGGCGCCGGAGGAGGTACGGGCCCCGCAGGGCACGGCGTTCACCCGCTGGGCGGTGCTGCCCCGGCTGGCCGCCGACGTGGCGGGGGACATCGTGCTCGTGGCCCTCGCGTCACTCACGGCGGAACCGGAGGCCGGGCCGCTGGAGCCGGTCGTGGACACGGCGCACGTACGAACCTGTCCGGACGGAGACACGGTCGGGGTCGAGGTCGGTTGGGCGGAGGACGGGACGAGGACGCGGATCGTGTTCGGTCGGCGGGCCGTCACGGTGGAGCACTCATAGGTCGGACCCCTTCCGAGCACACACGGTTCCCCACGCCCGGGCGTCACGGCTCGAACTCTCCCTGCGCCGCAGCCCCGCGGGGTGGAGCTGCGTCAGACCGTGAAGCGACACCGCGCCAACCTGCTGCAGAAGCTCGGGCTGCGCGACCGTCTGGAGCTCGCCCGCTACGCGATCCGCGCCGGCCTGATCGGACCGTGACCGCCGGGCCCCCGCGCAGGCCGTCACGAAAGCCGTCGCACTGCGGTCGGTTCATACGATTCTCACTCGGCCCGCATAAAGTGCACCCGTGACCCAGATGACCCCGCCCGGCTGGCATCCAGACCCCGGGCATTCAGGTAAAGGCCTCGATCAGGAACGCTGGTGGGACGGAGCGCAGTGGACGGGCCACGTCCGCCCGTCACCCGCCGCGGTCCGCCGCCGCGGAGTCCGTATCGGCGTCGGCGTGACCGTCGGCGCCGTGGTGCTCGCCGCGATCGGGGGCGGGATGCACCTGCTGCGCGAGGACCACGGCGGCCGGCCGGGCATCGCGGTCGCCTCACCGTCCACCACCCCCTCCACCCCCGAGGGATCCGGCGCGCCGGACGGCGGGAACGGGAGCGAAGGTGACAAGGACGGCGACGACGGCTCCCAGGGCCCCGGCGAGCAGATCCCGCCGACGGAGGCGGGCTACGCCACGGACCTGGCAGCCGGGATCAGCCTGCCGGTGCCCAAGGGGTGGACGGGCAAGTCCGCACCGGTCGGCGCCGGTCTGACGACGGGTGAGCACGCCTGCCCCGGCGGCCCCGCCAAGACGTGTGTGCGTGGAGGGATCTTCTCGGCCCCCGCGGTGGCCCTGAAGCTCACGGCCGGGACCGCGGAGGAGGCGGCCAAGAAGGACATCGCCGTCAATGCCGAGCAGTCGTACGGCGGGGACTCCTACGGGAAGATCACCTCGCACGAGGAGATCAGGTCCGCCGCGGTCACCGTGGCGGGCCAGAAGGGCTACGCGGTGCGCTGGAAGGTGGTGACGGAGAAGGGCGACGACGGTTACGTCGAATCGCTGGTGTTCCCCTCCCCCGCCTCCAAGGACATGCTCGTGGTGGTCCGGTCCGGTTTCGACATCAACAAGGACGCGCCGAAGCTGTCCGTCCTGGACGAGATCGTCAAGGGCATCAAGGCCGCGTCGGGCGCGGGAGCGGGCAACGGCGGAGCCGCCTGAACCTCACCGCGTACGCGAGCCGGGCCGGACCGCATGGGTCCGGCCCGGCTCCCACCACGTTCAGCCGGTCTCCAGCCGCACCTCTCAGCCCGTGAGGGTCGCCGGGTCACTCACTCCGGCGGCACCCGTCTCCACATGACCCGCGCACCGGCGCAGGAACCCCGGCTCACCGTCGGCGGTGACGGACACGTCGTACCAGCGCTTGCCCGCCCGGAGGTCCACCGTGCGCGAAACCGTGGCTCCCGGCCGTACGGTGACGGTTAGATCCGCTCCCCCGTAGGCGTCGCTGATCGTCAGTACGGCGTCCACGGCACCGGAGTTGGTGAGCGTGAGGTCCAGGTTGCCGCTGGTGGCGTTGTGGCGGGCGGTGGCCTCAGGCCCGGCGGTGGCGCCCGGGCTCCGGAACGTACGCAGGAAGCCGTTCGGGCCGTGCACGGTGAGGTCGTGGCTGCCGCCGGAGTAGACGGAGTTCCAGGTGTCGGTCAGGGTCCTGCCCGCGCCCGCGGTGTACGTCCACGGCGCGTCGGTGCGGTTGGCGGAGGTGACGTAGAACTGGGCGCCTGCCGCCGTCCCCGGGCTGAACGTGAGCGCGATCTTCCCGGTGCCCGGGTCGACCGCACCGTCCACGTACGGCTCGTACGGGAGCGGCCGGGTGGGCCGGCTGCCCGGTTCCTGCGCGGGCATGGCGCCGACGGGCGGCGGGGTGGGCCGGTAGTCGGGGTGGCGCTCGCGGTCCGGGGGCTCGTACGCGGAGGTGTCCGGCAGGTCGTCGGGGGCGGGCGCGGGGCGGCCGAAGTCGAACGCGGAGGTGAGGTCGCCGCAGACCGCCCGCCGCCAGGGCGAGATGTTGGGTTCGTGCACTCCGAAGCGCTGTTCCATGAACCGCAGTACGGAGGTGTGGTCGAAGACCTCGGAGCAGACGTAACCTCCGGTGCTCCAGGGCGAGACGACCAGCATCGGTACGCGTGGCCCCAGCCCGAAGGCACCGGCTCCGTATGAGGGCCCGCCCGGGTAGATCTCCGTGGTGGTGTCGGCCGTGGACAGGCCCTGGTTCGCCGAGGCCGGCGGATAGGGCGGGACGACGTGGTCGAAGAAGCCGTCGTTCTCGTCGTACGTGATGAACAGGGCGGTCCTGCTCCAGACCTCGGGGTCGGAGGTGAGGGCGTCGAGCAGGCCCGCGATGTACCAGGCCCCGTAGTTGGACGGGAAGTTGGAATGCTCGGTGAAGGCCTCGGGGGCGGCGACCCAGGAGATCTTCGGCAGCGTCCCAGCCTGTACGTCGGCGGCGATCGCGTCGAAGTAGCCACCTCCGGCGGAGATGTCGGTGCCGGTGCGCGCCTTGTCGTACAGCGGATCGCCGGGCTGGGCGTTGCGGTAGTTGTCGAAGTACAGGAGCGAGTTGTCGCCGTAGTTGCCCCGGTAGGCGTCGTTGATCCAGCCCCAGTGGCCCGCGGCGTCCAGCCCGTCGCCGACGTCCTGGTAGATCTTCCAGGAGACCCCGGCCTCCTCCAGCCGTTCGGGGTACGTCGTCCAGCCGTACCCCCGCTCCTCGTTGCCGAGCACCGGGCCGCCGCCCGCGCCGTCGTTGCCCGTGTAGCCGGACCAGAGGTAGTAGCGGTTGGGGTCGGTGGCTCCGATGAAGGAGCAGTGGTAGGCGTCGCAGACGGTGAAGCGGTCGGCGAGCGCGTAGTGGAAGGGGATGTCCTCGCGGGTGAGGTAGGCCATGGTCGTGGGGGTCTTGGCCGGTACCCACCGGTCGTAACGGCCCCCGTTGTGAGCCCGCTGGCCGCCCGGCCAGTCGTGGTTGAGGCCCTGGAGGAACTGCATGCCCAGGTCGTCGGCGGTCGGGTGGAACGGCAGTGTCACCTTGCCCGCGGCGTCCGCCTGGTGCCAGACGGGCTCTCCGCTCGGCAGGGTCACGGGCCGCGGGTCGCCGAACCCGCGGACCCCTTTCATTGCCCCGAAGTAGTGATCGAAGGAACGGTTCTCCTGCATCAGGACGACGATGTGCTCGACATCCTGGATCGTCCCGCTGGCCCGGTGGGCGGGTATGGCGGCGGCCCGGTCGATGCTGCCCGACAAGGCGGCGAATCCCGCGGTGGCACCGGCGATCTGCAGAAACCGGCGCCGATTCATCTCAGTCATGCGGGCCTCTTGGAGTGGGGGGACAGAAGCGAACAGAATGCTCCAAGAGAACCGAACAGAAGGGAAGGGGTCGTGACCCACCGGTGAATGCGGGCGGTACGGCAGGACACGGACATCAGGCTCGGACCGCCGGTCGGGCGTGTGTTGGTCGCGTACGTGTCGCTCGCGTGCGTGCCGGTCGCGTACATGCCCGGCTGGAACGGCCGGCTCTGGTTGGCGGTGCCCCTGCCGGTGGAAAGGGTTCAGGACGTGGATCCGTCACCGGCGTGGACGCCCGCTGCGGGGCCCGTGTTCGCCCGGAGCGCCTCGAGAGCCGCAAGCGTCGGCGCGTGTTCCCCGGCCAACCTGGCCCCGAGCGGCCCTCGGGAAAGCCGGCAGTACGGAGGCGAGGCCGAGAGCGACCGAAAGGCGTAACGACCACAACTTCACGGCACGTGTTCTCTTCGGTCATGTAACGGGGCGGTCGCCGGCTCCCGGGCAAGGGGCGGGTCGACGAGAGCTGATCGCCATGCATCTGCCACAACGAACAGCCGGGGCACCCGCAGGCCCGAGTACGAACCGGACCGGACGGCCGGTGGATCAGCCTTCAGGGAACTCGCCCCGATGGACACCGCATTCGCCCAAGAGCGCGACGCTTCCCGCCGAGCCCCACCCCCTAGGAGCGCCCGACGCGAGGCCCGGATCCGGGAGGCCGGCCCCGCCGGGCCTGCCTCCTGGATCCGGACCGGCCCCGGGCCGTCAAATTCCCGCTCAGCGCAGTGTCTTCAGCATCTCCGCACCGAACGGCGTGATGTCCCCGGTCCGCCCGCGCAGGGTCTTGGCGGCCCACTCCGGGTCGGCGATCAGGGCGCGGCCGACGGCGACCAGGTCGAACTCGTCGCGCTCCATCCGGTCCAGCAGATGGTCGATGCCGGTGACGCCCGAGCCGTTGCCCGCGAAGGCACTGAAGAAGTCACCGTCCAGGCCGACCGAACCGACCGTGACCGTCGGCCTCCCGCTGATCTTCTTCACCCAGCCGGCAAGGTTCAGATCGGAGTCGTCGAACTCCGGGAGCCAGTAGCGGCGGGTGGAGGCGTGGAAGACGTCGACTCCAGCTTCGGCCAACGGCGTGAGCAGGGCGTCCAGCTCGGCCGGCGTCTGCGCGAGCTTGGTCTCGTAGGCGTTCATCTTCCACTGGGACATGCGGAAGAAGAGGGGGAAGGAGTCGGAGACCGCAGCCCGGCAGGCCGCGACGATCTCGGCCGCGAACCGGGTACGGGCGACGAGGTCGCCACCGTAGGCGTCGGTACGGCGGTTGCTGCCGGCCCAGAGGAACTGGTCGATCAAGTAGCCGTGGGCTCCGTGGAGTTCGACGCCGTCGAAGCCGAGGCGCTCGGCGGCTGCGGCCGCGGCCGCGAACGCGGCGATGACGTCGTCGAGGTCCTTCTGCGTCATGGCGCGCCCCTTGGGCTCGCCGGTCAGGGAGACGCCCGAGGGGCCCACCGGTTCGGCGTCCGTCACTGGGGGCGCGCCCTCGGTACGCGTGACGCCCACGTGCCACAACTGCGGGATGATCGTACCGCCCGCCCCGTGTACGGAGTCGACGACGTCGGCCCAGCCCGCGAAGGCGTCCTCGCCGTGGAAGCGCGGCACCCGGTCGCTGGTCCCGGCGGAGTCGTGGCCGATGTAGGTGCCCTCGGTGATGATCAGTCCCACGCCACCGGTGGCCCGACGGGCGTAGTAGTCCGCCACGTCCCGGCCGGGGACACCCTCGGGGGAGAACTGCCTGGTCATGGGGGCCATGGCGATCCGGTTGCGGGAGGTGAGTCCGCGGACCGTGAAGGGGCGGGAGAGAGCCGCGGCCGCACGGCCGGCTGGGAGGTCGGTCACATCAGGTCCTGTTCATCGGCTTCATCGGCGCGAGGAGTGCACCACCTCACGCCAACACCCCGGCCGAGCGAGGCAATTCCGGCCGTGCCCGGATGTGGTCCAGGTCTCCGTGCCCGGCGCCCACCACAGTGCCTGCTTGAGATCGAGGACTGACCAGACTATGGCGGCGCCGATCGTGAGGATGTGACTGTCCGGGCTGTGGGGATGGTCAGTGACGTCGTTCAGTCGAGAGTGCGGGGGATGCGGATGACTGGTCCCCTGGGCCAGTCCCGTCGTTTGCCGCCTCGGGTCGGACGCCGAGTCAGCCATGAGACGAATGACCAGGTCAGGTGTGCTTCCGAGTGCCGGAAGAAGCGCTCGTAGTCGCGCACGTTGAGGCGGACTTCCATGATCCAGCCGAGGGTGCGTTGCGCCTTCCAGCGGCGCGGCAGAAACACGTACCCCGTGGTACCGCGGGGCCGCGAGACCGTCTTCAAGGTCATGTCGAGGAAGCCCTCGGACCAGTTGACGAGCTGGCCTGCATAGGTGACGCTCTGCCTCGGGCCGGCAGCGCGGTGCTGGAGTGCGTGTAGTAGGCCCCGGGGTTTCGGGCTGTCTGCCCTGGGATCCATGTGGCGACCGGGAGGGGTTCTGGGAGCCCGGTCTAGCCGCGGGCTTCTTCCAGCAGACCCGCCGCATGTGCGGTCCGCTGGTACAACACGTAGCGCCCGTCTCTGACCTTGGTGACGAGGCGTGCGCGATGCAGGGCGCTCAGGTGGTAGGAGACGGTGCCCGGGGTGTATCCGGTCCGGACGGCGAGTTCCGCGGTGGACCGGGCGGTTTCCAGGTCCGCCAGCAAGGCCGCTCGGGCGTTGCCGACCACCTGCGCGATCCTTCCGGACCTGCGGTCCCGGCCGGCTCCGATCCGCTGGGCGGGATAGTAGAGGACGAACTGCCCGGGGGTGTCGACCTGGATGATGACGTCGGGCCGGCTGAGCACACCGGGGGCGAGGACCAGGTCCCGGCCGGTGACATCGATTTCACCGTCCCACGGCTTGGCGACGGTGACCGCGTCGCCGGCCCAAGCGATGTCTGGGTGGAGGGCCCCCAGCGCCCGGCCGATGCCATGGGTGGCGATGGTCGTCGCGCGGTCGGCGATGTCCTGATCGATGATCGAATGCAGTTCGGGCCAGCCCTCGGCCAAGGCATCGCGCCAGAACCGGGCGAGACCGTTGGCGAGATGTCGCTGCATCCGCCCGGACTCCGCGATCCGGCGGGTCGCGGCCGACAGTGGCCTGTTCCAGTGGGTTTGGGTGTGGGTGAAAACCTGGGTTTCGAGGTCCTCCTGCGCTGCGGCCTCGATCTGCGCGATCTGCTCGTCGAGCAGGTCGCGGCGCTGAGAGCCCGTTCCTGGCTGAGGGGTGAGCAGGTCAGGTCTGTAGGTGTCGCCGTTCTGTGGTAACAGGTCCGCGAGCAGGGCTACGTCGGGATGAGCGAGTGAGGCGCGGGCAAGTGGTCCGGGATCTCCGAACACCGGGTGCCGCCCCGACGCGGCGGTGAGTTTCAACCACGCTATGGACTCCGACGCAGGGGAAAGGGCCAACCGCATCCTGGACACCGTGTTGGCGTCTACACGCAGAGTGAGCACCGCCCGACGCTAGCAGTCGTCGCCATGGATTTGAACTGGCTCGAATGCTTTCCGGCGTGAGGTCCACGCGTGCTTGAGTCGTCTCGCCGAACAACGGCAGCAACGTTCACCGCCCGATCCGATGCGGGCACCTCCGCAGGACGGTGAGGTTGCGCACCCGGCACGCGAGGAACCTGGGAGTGGTTGTCATGGTGAAGTTGAACGACACATCGAAGGTGAAGAGCCGCACGTGGAAGGTCGGTATGGCCGTGGCCGCAGCCGCGTCGGCTGCCGGGATGGCCTTCGCGGCGACACCCGCGACCGCCGCCGACGTCTCCGCTGCCGCCGCCGCTGACGTCTCGATCGAGTACGGGGCGAGCTACTACAAAGGCACGGCCAGCTGGACCAACCGGTCGGTCAGCGTCGACGGATCGTTCAAGGCCACCGGCTGTCGGCGGGTCTACGTGCGGGCGTTCGCCGGCAGCACCTCACTGGACTTCAAGAGCACCAGCACCTGGTGCAATCGGTCCGGGCCGGCGCACTTCGATCTTGCCGCGAACGTTGTCGGTGGGTCCGACAACATCTGGGTCTACATGACGGACGAGAACCAGAACTACCTCAAGGGACAGACCTGCTATCGCGCCGGCTACTGCCGCGACGGCCTGCGCTAGTCGGTACCGCAGCGGTCATGTGGTGATGGTCTGTCCGCTCAGGGTCATGTGGGCGTTGTCGTTGCTGGTGTTCTGGGTAGGCCGTCCGGGGATGTCGCGGCCGGCCCACCCAGATCGTAAGGCGCCCAGCTCCCATTGGCCCTGACACCGCTCAGCCCGTTGCCCTGATCGCGGCCCGAATGACCTGCGGGGCTGACACATCCGGCAGGCCACAACCGCGCGTTGATCGCGGCGGAGAGAAGTGTCGCTTCGAAACGGACCACGAGTTCGCCGGACCGGGTCGCTACCGCCCGGTTCCGTTTCGCCCGGTTGATGCCGCACGCGACCGCATGCCGGGCCCTGTAGTCCCCATCCTGGAGATCGCATGAAAGCCCATCTCGCCGCCGCCCTCGGTTCCCTCGTGCTGACCGCCGGCACCTTGCTGGGCGCTCCCGCCGCCGTCGGCGCGCAGACCGCCGCCCCCCACCCGAGCACCCCGATCGACATCCGCCTCGGTGCCGGCTCCGTCCGGGACACCTTGACTTGGTATGACCGGTCGCCCATGGCCGATGGAACACTCCGGGCTGTCGACTGCAACAGGATGTGGTTCAGCGCGTACGGTGCCTCTGGCAACAAGCTCGGCACCTGGATGACCAGCACTCACTGCAACGTGACATCCCACTTCACCTTCGCGTTACCTGGGGGTGGGCCCGACGCGACGGCATCCATCGAGATCTGTCTTGGCGGTGTGAACCTGGCAGCCACGTGCGCGTGGCACAACCGGCCCTGACCCTCCATCCGACCAGCCGGGCTGCGTGAGGCTGCCGGCCACCGGGCACCGGAGCGCCCTCTCCCGGGTCCAGCCGGTCGACCCGGGCCGAGAGCCGGCGAGAGTGCTGAGCGCCGTCGCTCCTGGGACTCCCCGCCGTGGACCGAACCGGCCCGCGCCCAGCGCTTCGTCGCGACCTGCCGGACGATCGAGGAGGAAGGCACGGGAGCGCGGGTGGCCGTCGACCGCCTCCCCGACGGCTCGTTCATCGGCTGGTGCGGCCTGACCAGCTGGAACCCGGCCTTCCGCACCGCGTCCCGGGGCTACGTCTTCGACGCCGCCGCCCGGGGCAACGGCTACGCCACGGAGACCGCGCACGCCGTTCCTGGGGCGGACCTTCACCGAGCTCGCTACGAGCATCTGCGGGGCCACGGCCTCCGGCCCACCGCATGGACCTGGTTCGCCGACGCGGGGGTGCAGATGCACGTCCTCCGCAGGATCGCCGGCACGGTTCGCTGACCATCACCCAGCGCTACCCGCACCCGGATGTCCACAAGATCGCGGCGGCCGGGGCCGCGCTCCGGCCACTACAGCGCGCTGCGCGCACCACGCTCACTGCCGGGCCCAGTCGTCATGACCCGCTGACCCGGTCAGGGACGCCGGACCTCCGGTTGGTCCCCAACTGGTCCCCAAAAATGATCAAGGGCCGGTTGCGGATTGCTCCGAAACCGGCCCTCATCTGCGACTGTCTCCAGTCGGGACGACAGGATTTGAACCTGCGACCCCTTGACCCCCAGTCAAGTGCGCTACCAAGCTGCGCCACGTCCCGGTGCCCGTCTGACCTGGGGTTTCCCCTGGCCGAACGTGCATGAGAACAATACCGCACTTGAGCAGGTGGTCACGAACCCGTTTCCTCCTTGACCTCAACCTTGATTGAGGGTGAACGCTCGGTGTCATGACGAACACGACCGTTGCCCCCGTACGCGGGCTCCACGACTTCCCCCACTTCCACGACGTCAGCCGCCTGATCGCCCTCATGACCGGCGCCGAGAAGCACGCCCCCGCCGCGCATTCCACGTCGGACGCGCTGTGGGTGCTGTACGACAGGGTGCTGCGCGTGACGCCCGCCACCGTCGACGATCCCGGGCGCGACCGCTTCCTCCTCTCCAAGGGGCACGGCCCCATGGCGTACTACGCCGTCCTGGCAGCTCACGGGTTCTTCGACGAGGAGGTGCTGCGCGGCTTCGGAACGTACGACTCACCCCTCGGCCACCACCCGGACCGGTTGCTCGTCCCGGGTGCGGAGATCGGCAGCGGCTCGTTGGGGCACGGCCTGCCACTGGCCGTCGGGACCGTCCTCGGGCTGCGGGCCCAAGGGCTCACCGGTCCCCGGGTCTGGGTGCTGGTCGGCGACGCCGAGCTGGACGAGGGCAGCAACCACGAGGCCATCGCCCACGCGGGCCCGGCCGGGCTCGAGCAGCTGCACACGCTGGTGATCGACAACGCCTCCGCCACCCACGGCTGGCCCGGCGGCATCGCCTCCCGCTTCGAGGCGGCGGGATGGTCGGCGGCGACGGTGGACGGCCGCAACCACGAAGCCCTGTACGCGGCCTTCACCGCACCCCACCCCGGCCGGCCCCGGGCCGTGGTCGCCCGGGTCGAGCCCAAGGGCTGACGAGCCCAAGGGCTGACCCCACCGCCTGTCAACGCAGCTCAGGCCGGTCCGTGACCGGCGGATTTTCAGGAGGACCCCTTCATGGACACCATGCGTGACCGCTTCATCGCCACCACCTCACAGCTCCTGGCCGAGGAGCCCCGGCTGGCCGTCGTGCTCGCCGACATCAGCGCCGACGGCTTCGCCCCGGCCCGGCGGGCCCACCCGCACCGGGTGATCAACGTAGGCATCAGGGAGCAGCTGCTGATCGGAGCCGGTGCGGGAATGGCGCTGACCGGAATGCGGCCCATCGTGCACACCTTCGCCAGCTTCCTGGTGGAGCGGCCGTTCGAGCAGGTCAAGCTGGACTTCGGGCACCAGGGGGCGGGCGGGATCCTGGTCAGCGCCGGCGGCTCGTACGACTGGCCCGCCGGGGGCTTCACTCATATGGCGCCGGGCGATGTCGCGCTCCTGGACACACTGGAGGGCTGGACGGTCCACGTGCCGGGCCACCCCGACGAGGCTGAGGCACTGCTACGGCAGGCGGTGGACGGCGACGACCGCGTGTACGTACGCCTCTCACTCCAGGCGAACCGGGAGGCGCGGCCGGTGGCAGACTCCCCCGGGTTCTCCGTGGTGCGCGAGGGGCGGGGCGGGACCGTCGTCGCGGTCGGCCCGATGCTCGACAACGTCCTCGAGGCCACCGAGGGGCTCGACGTGAGCGTGCTGTACGCGACGACCGTGCGGCCGTTCGACGCGGCGGGTCTGCGCCGCGCCGTCGGAGCCGGCCCGGGCGCGGATGTGGTGATCGTGGAGCCCTATCTGGCGGGCACCTCCACGGCCGCGGCGAACGAGGCGCTCATGGAGCAGCCGCACCGGGTCCTCGGCCTCGGGGTGGGGCGCGCCGAGCTGCGCCGGTACGGGCAGATGGACGAACATCTTGCGGCGCACGGGCTCGACCCGCAGGGACTGCGGGAGCGAATCACCGGGTTTCTGCCCGCCTGAGGGGCCGGCATCGGAGCGTCGGCGGCAGTCGCTCCTCCCCTCACCGCCGGCACCGGTCGCTGCGGGTGGACACCGTGCGGCTGGAGAACCGGACCGGGGCGGGGAGTTCGCAAAGGCGCTGGGGGCGCTCGGCCACCGGGTATTCGCCGTCCTCACCGGGCCGCCCGAACTGACCACGGTGGCCGACCGGTTGGCGGGATTCCGGGAGGGGCGCGCCGGGGCGGGCATCGGGCTCGACCGGGTGGTACGAGGGGGGCGTACACCCGGGAGGGCGGCCATCTGGCGGTGCGGTGGATACTGGCGTCCGGCGGCCCCCGGCCGACGTGTGTCTTCGCGGTGACCGATGTGATGGCGGTCGGTGCGCCGGCCGCGCTGCGCGAGGCGGGGGTGCGGGTGCCCGAGGACGTGCCGCTGGCGGGGCTCGACGACGTCCCCGTCGTACGCGAGCTGTCGCCGCCGCTGACCACGGTGGCGCTGCCGCTCACCGAGATGGGCGAGAGCGCGATGGCTCTGACCCTGCGCACACCGTCGGGAGCGGGGCGGTCGCGGGTGGTCCGGATCGACGGGGAGGTGGTGCTGCGGGGCAGCGCGGCTGCTCCGCCGGGGAGTTGAGGCACCTGCCTTCCCCGCATCAGGGATGGCGGTAACCCTCCCGGCGGTCGATCTGGCGGACGAGCTCCTGGGCGAGGGCCTTGATGGTGTCCAGGCCCGCACGGCCCCAGGGGCGCGGCACGGTGTCGACGGCGCAGACGGTGCCCAGCGCGATGCCCGTACGGTCGATGAGCGGTGCGCCGAGGTAGGACCGGACGCCTATGTCGTCGACCACCGGATTGCCGGCGAACCGCGGGTAGTCGCAGACGTCGTCCAGGACGAGGGCCTTGCGCCGCACGACGACATGCGGGCAGTAGCCGTGGTCGCGGGCCATGTGGCGGGCGCCGCGGTTGCCGGCCGCCGCGGCGGCACCGATCTCCTGGCCGCCACGATTACCCGCCGGGGTGTGCAGTCCCGCGAAGAACTGCCGGTTCTCATCGATGAAGTTGACCATCGAGAAAGGCGAAGCGGTCACTTCGGCGACCTTGTCGGCGAAGGCGTCGAAGCTGTCGAACGAGGCGTCGGGACGTTCACCGAGATCCAGCCTCCGCAGCCGATCCGCGCGGGCCGGGCCGTCCCGGTCGGCGGGGGTCAGCAGCATCCGGCCGGTGGCGAAGGACGTCACTGGTGGGCTCCGAAGGCCTGGAGCGGAGCGGGCGCCGAGGTGGCGTTGATGAGGTGCTGTACGAGGGTGACCAGCGCCCCCGTCCCGGAACTGGCGATCCGGGCGTCGCACAGGACCACGGGGACCTCCGGTCCCAGGTCCAGGGCGGCGCGCACCTCGTCGGGCTCGTAGCGGTAGGCGCCGTCGAACTCGTTGACCGCCACGATGAAGCCGATGCCGCGCCGCTCGAAGAAGTCCACGGCGGCGAAGCACTCCGCCAGCCGCCGCGTGTCGGCGAGGACCACGGCGCCGAGCGCTCCCTGGGAGAGCTCGTCCCACATGAACCAGAACCGCTCCTGGCCCGGCGTCCCGAACAGGTACAGGACGTGCTGCTCGGAGAGGGTGATGCGGCCGAAGTCCATGGCGACGGTGGTGGCCGTCTTGGACTCGACGCCGTCCAGGTTGTCGGTCCCCACGCTGACCTGGGTCAGCAGCTCCTCGGTGCTCAGCGGGGCGATCTCGCTGACCGCGCCGACGAAGGTCGTCTTGCCGACGCCGAATCCGCCCGCGACCAGGACCTTGAGGGCCACGGGAAAGAACTCGGCGGTTCCGGTGGGGTCAGAGCTGTCGTCGTAAACCATCGAGCACTGCCTCCAGCAGGGATCGGTCGGTGGGCATGTCTTGGAAAGCGGGAGCGTGCGCGGTGACGGCGCCGCAGGCGACCAGGTCCGAGAGGATGACCTTGGCGACGACCGCGGGCAGCCGGAGGTGTGCGGCGATCTCGGCGACGGACATCGGCCCTTCGCACATGCCGAGGGCCACGGTGTGCTCCGGGCCGAGCGGAATGTCCGGCTCGATGCCCGTCGCCATGATCAGGGACAGCAGGTCGAACGCGGTGGACGGCCGGGTACGGCCGTTGCTGATCGTGTACGGGCGGATCAGCCGGCCGGCCGCGTCGTCGAGCAGGGGCCCGTCCTGCGGGGCCGGCATCCTCACAGCCCCGGAGTGAACGGCGCCCCGGCCGGCTGCCGCAGCGGGGTCGTCAGATACGGACGGACGCTCTTGACCAGCATCGCCATCTCGTAGCCGAGCACCGCGGCGTCCGCCTCGCGTCCGGCCAGGACGGCGAGACAGGTGCCGGATCCTGCGGTGGAGACGAACAGGAGCGTGGAGTCGAGTTCGACGACCACCTGCCGGACGTCGCCGTTGTCCCCGAAGCGGGCGCCGGCACTGCGGCCCAGGGAGTACAGCCCGGCGGCCAGGGCAGCCATGTGGTCAGCGCTGTCGTGGTCCATGCCGTGGACGGATTTCACCAGTCCGTCGGCCGAGAGCAGCACCGCGCTGCGCGTGTAGGGCACACGTTGGACCAGTCCGCTCAGCAGCCAGTCGAGGTCCGAGACCTGACCGGCCTGCATGTCGCTCGGCATCGTGTCTACTCCTTGGAAGTCGTGTCTTTACGGGGTTCGGGCACGGCGTGGCCCGGCAGGAAGGGGTCGGGCCCGGTCTGCGGGCGGCCGAGGGACGTGGGCCCTTCGGCGGCTCCGCGTACGGGGAGGGGGGCGAGGGTCTCCAGGGGAGCGTCGAGCGCGGTCGGCGCAGCGGTGGCACCGCCGTACCCGCTGCCGGGCCCCTCCTCCTGGGCGGTGTGGGCTGCCTGGGCCTCGGCGAGGTCGACACCGCGCCGGAAGGCGGCCATGAGGCCCGGGTCGTGCAGGGCGTGCTCGTCCTCGACGCGGGGAGCGGGCGCCTCCCGCAGTTGTGGGACGAGGTGTTCCTGGTTGGCCCGCTTGGGGAGTTCGGGGCGGGCGGCGGGTGGTGCGGGCCGGTCGACCCGCTCGGGGACGAAGGCGGCCGGTGCGGACCGGTCGGGGGCGGACGCGGCCGGTGCGGACCGGTCGGGGGCGGACACGGCCGGTGCGGGCCGGTCGACCCGCTCGGCGCGCAGCGGGAGGGGCGGCGCCTCGACGCGGGGACCAGCTCCTCCAGCCCCACCCCACGCGAACCGTACGGTGAGCCCCCGGGCTCCCGACGGTCTCACCCGTGCCAGGAGCGCCACAGCGCCGCG
>NZ_JBEXSI010000036.1:0-73171 GCF_040613515.1 Streptomyces sp. NPDC006261 | reverse complement strand
GGACCGACCAACTCCGCGGCACCGTCCGCTTCGCCGACACCATCACCACCCTCCACCACCACGGCACCACCACCTACATCGAAATCGGCCCCGGCGGCGCCCTGAGCGTCGCGGCCGGAGAGACCCTCGCGGAGGCGGACGGCGACCGGACGGTGGTGCCGCTGCTGCGCCGACTCGACGCGGAGGCGGAGTCGCTGGTCGGCGGAGTGGGCCACCTGCACGCGCACGGCGTGGCGGTGGACTGGTCGGCCTTCTTCGCGGGGTCGGGCGCGCGGCGGGTGAAGCTGCCGACGTACGCCTTTCAGCAGCGGCGGTACTGGCTGGACGGTAAGCGCTCGGGCGGCGGTGCGGCGGCCGGTGACACCGGTGCGAGCGGGCATCCGATCCTCGGCCAGGTGGTCGAACCGGCGGCGGGCGGCGGCATCCTGCTCAGCGGCCGGCTCGCTCCGGCCGCCCTGCCGTGGGCGTCCGGGTTCACCGCGGAGGGTTCTGCCGTGCTGCCGCCCGCCGCTCTGGTGGAGCTGGCGGTACGCGCCGGTGACGAGGCCGGCTGCACGGTCCTGGACGAGTTGACGGTCACCACGCCTCTCCCGGTGGCCGGGCAGCAGGCGGTCCAGTTCCAGGTCGCGGTGGGCGCGGAGGACGCGGACGGTCGCCGGAGCCTCACCGTCCACTCCCGGCCCGACGCCGGCGCTCCGTGGACCGCGCACGCGCACGGCACGGCGAGCTTCGGCGGCCACGCGGCGCCCTTCGACCTGACGCAGTGGCCGCCCGCCGGTGCGGAGCCGGTCGAGATCGCCGACGGCTACGCGGCGCTGGAGGTGGCGGGCCTGGTCCACGCTCCCGCGCTGCGCGGGCTGGAAGCCGTGTGGCGGCGCGGGACGGACCTGTTCGCCGAGGTGACGCTGCCTGAGGAAGCTCATGGAGCGCAGGGTTTCGGGCTGCATCCGGCGCTGCTCGACGCCGCGCTGCAGCCGGCCCGGTTCGACGACGTACCGGGAGCCGTGGCGGGTGCGCGGTCCTCGCGGTGGCGTGGTGTACGGCTGTACGCGACGGAGGCCGAGGCGCTGCGGGTGCGGCTGAGCCGGACCGCCGAAGGTGAGCTGTCGCTGTGGCTGGCCGACGCGTCCGGACAGCCGGTCGCCTCGGTGGACGCGCTGGCGGCGGGTCCCAGGACGCCGGACGAAGGTGCCCCGGACCGGGCCGCGCACCTCGGCTCCCTCTTCACGGTCGCGTGGCGGCCGATCACCCTCGCCGAGCCGTACGGGGAGCCGGCCTGGGCCGCGCTCGGACAGGTGGCGCCCGGTGTGGGCGGCCCCTGGCCGGATGCCGCGTACCCGGAGCTGCTCGACGGGGTGGCCGAGGTGCGCCGGGCCGTCCGCTCGGGCAGGCGGCCGGACGCGGTGGCCGTCCTGTGCGACTCCTCCGGACACGACGACGCGGCCGGTGCGGCGCACGAGCTGACGCGAGGAGCGCTGGAACTGCTCACCGCGTGGCTCGCCGACGACGAACTGGCGGAGACGCGGCTGGTGTTCCTCACCCGGGGCGCGGTCGCGACGGAGGAGTTCACGGCACCGGACCCGGCGGCGGCCGCTCTGTGGGGCCTGCTGCGCTCGGCCCAGTCGGAAGCGCCCGGCCGGATCACGGTGATCGATACCGCCGCCGGGGACACGGTGGGCACGCCCGAGTGGCAGCGGGCGCTGTCTCGGATCCTCGCCTCCGGCGAACCGCAGGCGGCGCTGCGGGCGGGCCGGGCCTCTGTTCCTCGGCTGAGGCCGGTGGAGGCGCGGCCGAACCCGGCGGAAGCCGACCCGCCCAAGCCCGCAACCAGCCCTTGGAACCCTCATGGCACCGTCCTCATCACCGGCGGCACCGGCTCCCTCGGCGGACTCTTCGCCCGTCACCTGGCCGCCGAGCACGGAGTGACCAGGTTCGTCCTCCTCAGCCGTCGCGGCCCCGGCGCTCCCGGCGCCGAGGAGCTCGTCCGGCAGCTGGCCGAACTGGGCGCCGAAGCCGGCGTGGTGGCGGGCGACGCCGCCGACCGGGACACGCTCGCGGCCCTGGTCGCGAGCCTGCCGGCCGACCGTCCGCTCACCGGCGTCGTGCACACGGCCGGTGTCGTGGACGACGGGCTGGTCTCGGCGCTGACACCCGAACGGCTCGCCGCCGTCCTGCGTCCGAAGGTGGACGCGGCGTGGAACCTGCACGAGCTCACCCGGGACCTCGGCCTGTCGGCGTTCGTGCTCTTCTCGTCCGTCGCCGCCGTGGTCGGCGGTCCCGGGCAGGCCAACTACGCGGCCGCCAACGCCTTCCTCGACGGCCTGGCCCAGCACCGGGCCGCTCAAGGCCTGCCGGCCACCTCCGTCGCCTGGGGCCTGTGGTCGCAGAGCACCGGGATGAGCGGGCACATGGAGGAGGCCGACTTCCGCCGCATCGCCCGTTCGGGCCTCCTGGCCATCGCGGAGAGTACCGGCCCCGCTCTCCTGGACACCGCTCTCACGCTCGGCACCGCGGCCGTCGTCGCCACTCCGGTCGACCGCGAGGCCCTACGTGAGAACGCCGCTCAGGTCCCGGTCGTGATGACCGGACTGGTCCGCACGCCTCAGCGGCGTACGGCGGTGAACTCGGCCGCCGCCCTGTCCCTCGCCGACCAGCTCACCGGCCTGGACGAGGAGGAGCGCAAGGCGCATGCGCTCGCGCTCGTGCGGGCCGAGGTCGCCGGAGTGCTCGGGCACGCCGACGCCACCGGGAGCGGACTCGCGCCCGAGCAGACCTTCGGCGATCTCGGCCTCGACTCGCTGACCTCCGTCGAGCTGCGGAACCGGCTCGCGGCACTGGTCGGCACCCAGCTGCCGAGCGGCCTGGTCTTCGACCATCCGAACCCGCGGGCGCTCGCCGATCACCTGCTGGACACCGCGCTGCACGGTCCGCGCTCTGCGGCCGGCGCGGCGCGGCAGACCGTCGACCTGGAGGCCGAGGTGCGGCTGGCCGAGGACATCCGGCCGACGGCCGAGGTCAGCCGGGTGGCCGTCGACCCCGAGGCGGTACTGCTGACCGGGGCCACCGGGTTCCTCGGGGCCTTCCTCCTCCGGGACCTGGTGCGCGGGACCCGGGCGCAGGTGCACTGCCTGGTGCGCGGCGCCGACGAGGCGGACGCACGCGAGCGGCTCCGGGCCAACCTGGAGTGGTACGGCCTCGCGGACGAGGTCGACCCGGCACGCCTCACCGTCCTGGTGGGCGACCTCTCCCGGCCGCGTCTGGGCCTGGACGAGGAGACGTACGAGCAGCTGGCCCGCACGGTCGACGCGGTGTACCACGCGGGGGCCCATGTGCACTGGCTGCGCCCGTACACCGAGTTGAAGTCCACCAACGTCGACGGGACCGAGGAGGTCCTGCGGCTGGCGGCCCGGCACCGTACCGTCCCGGTCCACCACGTCTCCACCGTGGGCGTCTTCCCGAAGGCGCTGAGCGAGGGCGTGCCGGTGCGCGAGGACGACCCGACGGGTCCGGCGCGGGAGCTGCCGACCGGCTATGTGCAGAGCAAGTGGGTGGCGGAGCAGATGATCGGGCTGGCCAGGGAGCGAGGGCTGCCGGTCAGCGTGTACCGCGTGGACGTCGTCTCCGGCGACCGGGTCAACGGGGCCTGCCAGACACAGGACTTCGTGTGGCTGAGCCTCAAGGGGCTGCTCCAGGCCGGCGCGGTGCCCGAGGGGCTGTCGGCGGCGGTGCACCCGGTGCCGGTCGACTACGTCAGCGAGGCGGTCCTCACGATGTCCCGGCAGGAGCGGGCTGCGGGCGGGACGTACCACCTGTCCAACCCGAGCAGCCTGGAGTTCGCCGCGTGCGTCGAGCACTTCCGCTCGGCGGGGTACGGGCTGGCCGAGCTGAGCTGGGACGACTGGTACGCCCGGGTGGCGTCGGACACCGGCAACGCGATGAACCCGCTGCTCGACGCCTTTCGGGTGCTGGCGACCGACAGCCACCGGTTCTACCCGCGCTTCGACACCACCGGCACCGAGACGGCGCTGGCCGGAACCGGGGTCGCCTGCCCGGAGATGACGGCCGAACTGTTCGCCCGGTACGTCTCCTTCTTCGTGGACCGGGACTGGTTCCCGGCCGCGCCCGCATGACCTGAGCACGGGAACGGGCCGGGTGCCGCGTGAGCGGTGCCCGGCCCGTTGCCCTGGACGAGGAGTCTCAGAGCGGCTTGAGCACCGCGCAGCCGAAGTCGGGTCCGCGACCGGCTCCGGCCAGCACCACCAGTGGCGCTCCGGCCTCCCTGCCCCGCTCGAGCAGATCGGCGAGCGCGGTCAGCTGGTCGGGCGTGCTGACGACCCGCCCGACATCGGCCATGCACGCCCCGGCCTCGTCCACGGCCCGCGCCACCGCCTCACGCTCCGGCCCGCCGAGCGGCGGCAACCGTACGGGCTGCGGCGACCGCCCGCCCCTGCGGCGGCGGGCGGCCAGGGCCCGGGGAAAGCCGGTACGGCGCGCGGCCGGCTCCCGCCAGGCCAGGTCGCCGCGGAAGAGAGCACCTTCGGGCGGCCCGCCGAGGAACACCGTCGCCAGGACCCGAGCCGCTCCGACTCCTCCGGCCCCTCTGGCGATCACCGCGCCGGCGGCGGAGGCCGGGGCGGCGCTCCCACGATCCGCGGTTACCAGGGCCGCGCCCGGCCCCTCGGATACGGACAGATACCGCGCCGCCACATGCAGAGCGGCCAGCCCGCCGTCCGCCTCCCGGAACACCCGTACCGTGGTGGCACGGCCGTCCTCGCGCCATGGCCGTACGCGGTCCGCGCGTCCGCTCCGCGCGTGGACGACGAGGTCGATGCCGCTCACGGGGGGCGGGGAGCGGAGGGGCCGCGGACCGGCGGCGACGACGAATACGTGCTCCCAGCTGGCCATGTGACTCCTCGTCAGGTCATGGGAAAAGGCGAGGAAACGGCGGTGGGCCGCGACGCGCGTGCGTCGCGGCCCATCAGCGTGACCGGGCATCCCGACCGCGCGGGTCCCGCTCACCCCCCTGCCGTCACCTCGCCGCGGATACGGGCATGAGGTGGCCGAGCGCGTCCAGGACCGTACGGGCCACGCGCGGCAGGTGCGCGTCGAGGAAGAAGTGGCCGCCGTCGAAGACGTGGGTCCGGGCCGGTGCCGTGGTGACGTGCCGCCAGGCCCGCGCCTCGGCGACGCTCGCCACCGGGTCCCGGTCGCCGACGAGCACGGTGAAGGGGACGGTGAGTGGCGGGCCGGGCTGCCAGGTGTACGAGCCGATCGCCCGGTAGTCGGCGCGCAGTGCGGGCATGACCATCTCGCGCAGCTCGGAGTCGCGCAGCAACTGCGGTGTGGTGCCGCCGAGTTCGCGCACCGCGCGCAGGATGTCCGCATCCGTGCGCAGCCGATCGTGCGAGCTGGGCTCGGGGGTCGGCGCGCGGCGGCCGGAGAGGACGAGCGCGTCGGGTCCGGTCACCCGGCGCCGCTGGAGGACCCGGGCCACCTCGTAGGCGAGGACCGCGCCCATGCTGTGGCCGAAGAAGGCGTACGGCGTCTCGTCCGCCACGGGGACGTGGTCGGCCAGCGCCTCGGCGAGCAGACCGATGTCGGCGAAGGGCGCCTCACGGCGGCGGTCCTGGCGGCCGGGGTACTGGGCGGCCAGGACGTCGAGTTGCGGCGTCAGCTCCCGGGCCAGCGGAACGAAGGTGCTGGCCGCGCCTCCGGCGTGCGGGAAGCAGTACAGCCGGGGCGCCCGGCGCTCGGGGCGGACCGGGCCGCCCGGGCCGCCGAACCTGCGGAACCACTCGCTCATGACCACGACTCCCCGCCGCACACACGCGCCGCCCGTCGCGGCCCATCGGCCACCAGCGTGGACCCGGGCGTTCAAAGGACGCACAAACGGTGCACAAACGGGTGCTCACGCCACTCTGCAGTCCTCCAGCTCCCAGCAGTCGTCCGGGCACCGCTCGGTCTGCCAGAGAGCGGGCGCGGGGCCGTCGGCGGCCGGCAGCCCGCCGCCGCCACCGGTGAGCCGGGGCAGCATGAGCCGCCAGAACCCCGGGACGACACTCGCCGAGAGGTCGCTCTGCCGCTTCCTGCGGGAGAGTGCCGCGAACCCGGCCATGACGGCGGTGATGGCCGAGACCGCGTCGGCCAGATCGACGTCCGGCGCCAGCGAACCCTGGTCCCGCGCCACGGTCAGCATCAGATGGACCCAGTCGTGCCACTGCTCCCACAGATCCACCGCGCCGAGCCAGCCCGCGTCGTCCGCGAGGCTGAAGCCGGCCCGCAGGACCACATCGCGCAGCAGCTCCCGGGCCAGCGCCTCGGAGGCGTCGACGAGGTGGCCCACCGGGTCCGGGTGGCGCAGCGGCACCGGGCCGGTGAGGTAGAGCAGCCGCTGCGCCGCAGCGGCCTCGACCGCCTCGCCGAGCGCGCGCTTGTTGCGGAAGTGGAAGTGCAGCGCGCCGTTGCTCACCGCCGCGCGCGAGCTGATGGCGGTGATCGAGGAATCCGCGTATCCGGCGCCGTGGAAGACCTCCGCCGCGGAGTGGATCAGCTCCTGACGCGTGAACTGGGCACGGTGCTGCTGGGCCATATTTGCACTCCAAGAGTGACGTCGCGCGACTGCCTTTGCGCACGAGAACATGCCACACCGACGGTGGGGTGCAGGGCGGAGTCGGGACACTTGGTGCGGAGATTGACCGGAAGTTGACTCTCCGCACCATGGCGGTCACCAACTGGGCGAACGGTCGTGCGAGGACCGCGCGGAACGGCGGACCGGAACCCGTCCGCGGACCCAGCACCCCATCGGCGTAACACCACCACCACGGAGCGCGCGCCGAGGCCGCGCCCGCGCTGCGGGGCCGTCCGACCCGCCTTACTGTCGGTCCTGGGGGAGCCACGGCCGGCCACCGGAACCATCGACGCCCCGGGAGCCGCCGGACAAGGCCACCGAAGCCCGGCGGCCCGCACGGGCGCCCCGCACGAGAACCCGTACAGGAGGACCCCATGCCGGAGCTGTTCATCGGCGGCCGGTGGACCGCCGCCGCCGACGCGGGCACGCGCGAGATCCGCTGCCCGGCCGACGGCACGCTGGTGGCCACCGTCGACGAAGGCGGTCGCGCGGACGCCGAGGCGGCCGTCGCCGCCGCCCGGGCCGCCTTCGACGACGGGCCCTGGCCCGGTACGCCGGCCGCCGAGCGCGGGCGGCTGCTACTGCGGGTCGCGGAGC
Source organism: Streptomyces sp. NPDC006261 (assembly GCF_040613515.1). Classification (NCBI taxonomy): domain Bacteria; kingdom Bacillati; phylum Actinomycetota; class Actinomycetes; order Kitasatosporales; family Streptomycetaceae; genus Streptomyces; species Streptomyces sp. NPDC006261. The sequence continues at coordinate 65,946 of NZ_JBEXSI010000036.1, read as the reverse complement.
TGCTGGAGCGGGACAAGGACGTGTTCGCGCGGGCCGAGTCGCTGGACACCGGTAAGCGGCTGGTCGAGAGCGCCTACGACATGGCCGACATCGCGAACTGCTTCCGGTATTTCGGCAACCTCGTAGCCGCCGGGTCGACCGACCGGGTCGTCGACACCGGGATCGCGGACGTCGACAGCCGGATCGTGCACGAGCCCGTCGGGGTCTGCGCCCTCATCACCCCGTGGAACTATCCGCTGCTCCAGACCGCGTGGAAGGTCGCCCCGGCGCTCGCGGCGGGCAACACCTTCATCCTCAAGCCGAGTGAGCTGACCCCGCACACCGCCGTCCTGCTCATGGGGCTGCTCGTCGAGGCCGAGCTGCCGGAGGGGGTCGCCAACCTGGTGCTCGGGGCGGGCGCGGCCGTGGGCGCGCCGCTCACCGAGGATCCGCGGGTGGACATGGTGTCGTTCACCGGCGGGCTCGTCACCGGGCGGGCCATCATGGCGGCGGCCGCGCCCACCGTGAAGAAGGTCGCCCTGGAGCTGGGCGGCAAGAACCCGAACATCGTCTTCGCCGACGCCGACTTCGAGACCGCCGTCGACTACGCGCTGATGGCGGTCTTCCTCCACTCCGGCCAGGTCTGCTCCGCCGGGGCGCGGCTCCTCGTCCAGGACGAGCTGCACGACCGGTTCGTGGACGAGCTGGTGGCGCGGGCCCGCCGGATCAGGCTCGGTGGCCCCTTCGACGAGGACGCCCGGAGCGGCCCGCTGATCTCCGCCGCCCATCGCGACAAGGTCGAGGCGTACGTGGCCGAGGGCATCGCCGAAGGCGCCGTACTGCGCTGCGGGGGCGCGCGGCCCGACGATCCGGCGCTGGCGGACGGTTTCTACTACCCGCCGACCGTGCTGGACGAGTGCCGCTCGTCCATGTCGGTGGTACGGGACGAGTCGTTCGGCCCGGTGCTCACGGTGGAGCGGTTCGGGGACGAGGACGAGGCCGTGCGGCTCGCCAACGACACCGTGTACGGGCTGACGAGCGCGGTCTGGACGCAGGACGGCGGGCGCGCCCACCGGGTGGCCTCGCGGTTGCGGGCGGGCACCGTATGGATCAACGACTTCCACCCCTACGTACCGCAGGCGGAGTGGGGCGGCATGAAGCAGTCCGGCTTCGGCCGTGAGCTGGGGCCGGCGGGGCTCGCCGAATACCAGGAGGCCAAGCACATCTGGCGCAATGTCGCCGCGGCCCCGCAGCGGTGGTTCGAGTGAGTGATACGGGGCGGGGGCCCCGGAGCGGAGACAGGACCCGGACCCGGCACGACGACGCGCTCGGGGAGCTCGGCTGCCGGCCCGAACTCAAGCGCGCACTCGGCAACGTCCACGGCTTCGCCGCCGGGACCAGCCGCATCTCCTTCGCCTGCCACTGGTTCGTCCAGCGGCACCGTACGGGCGTTCTCGCCGAGCACCGATCCGAAGCACAGGACCCCACCGCTCCCCCGTCGAACCTCTGATGAATCCTGGAGACGTGATGCCCGCAGAGAGCCCTGCGCCCACGTTCGACTACGTCGTGGTCGGCGGCGGTACGGCCGGTGCCGTCGTCGCCGCCCGGCTCACCGAGGACCCGGACGTCACCGTCTGCGTCCTCGAAGCCGGTCCCTCTGACGTCGGGGACGACAGCATCCTGCGGCTGGACCGGTGGATGGCGCTGCTGGAGTCCGGTTACGACTGGGACTATCCGGTGGAGCCGCAGGAGCACGGCAACAGCTTCATGCGGCACGCCCGCGCCAAGGTGCTCGGCGGCTGCTCCTCGCACAACTCGTGCATCGCCTTCTGGGCCCCGGCCGAGGATCTCGACGAGTGGGGCGCGCTGGGCTGCTCCGGCTGGAGCGCGGCGGACTGCTTCCCGCTCTACAAAAGGCTGGAGACCAACGACGCGCCCGGTGACCACCACGGCCGCTCCGGCCCGGTCACCCTCCGGACGGTTCCGGCCGACGACCCGTGCGGTACGGCGCTGCTGGAGGCCTGCGCCGAGGCCGGGATCCCCACCACTCCGTTCAACACCGGCACCACCGTCGTCCGGGGCGCGCACTGGTTCCAGATCAACGCCCGCGAGGACGGCACCCGTTCCTCGGCCTCGGTCTCGTACCTTCATCCCGTCCTCGGCAAGCGGCCCAACCTGGAGCTGCGGACGGGGCTCCAGGCCAAGCGCCTGCTGTTCGACGACGAGAGCGGCGACCGGTGCACCGGGGTGGAGTACCTGGAGCCCGACACCGTCCACAGCGGCAGGGTGCACGCCCGGCGCGAAGTGGTGGTCGCCTGCGGGGCGATCGACTCCCCCAAGCTGCTGATGCTCTCCGGGATCGGCCCGGCCGGCCATCTGCGGGATTGCGGGGTGGAGGTCCGGGTGGACTCCCCCGGCGTCGGCTCGCACCTCCAGGACCACCCGGAGGGCGTGATCATGTGGGAGGCGAAACAGCCCATGGTCACCACCTCCACCCAGTGGTGGGAGATCGGTATCTTCGCCGACACGGTACCGGGCCTGGACCGGCCGGACCTGATGTTCCACTACGGCTCGGTGCCGTTCGACCTGAACACCTACCGGCGCGGCTACCCCACATCGGAGAACGCGTTCTGCCTCACGCCGAACGTCACCCGGGCCCGCTCCCGGGGCACGGTCCGGCTCCGCAGCCGGGACTTCCGGGACAAGCCCCGGGTCGATCCGCGCTACTTCACCGACGAGCACGACGTACGGGTGATGACGTACGGGCTGCGCCTCGCCCGGGAGATCGTGGCCCGGCCGCCGATGGCCGCCTGGGCGGGCACCGAGCTGGCCCCGGGGGCGGGCGCGACCACGGACGGGGAGCTGTTCGACTACATCCGCGAGACGCACAACACCGTCTACCACCCCGCGGGGACGGTACGGATGGGCCCGGCCGACGACCCGGACTCACCGCTCGACCCGCAGCTGCGGGTCAAGGGGGTCACCGGGCTGCGGGTGGCCGACGCGTCGGTGATGCCGGTGCTCACCACGGCCAATCCCTGCATCACGACCATGATGATCGGCGAGAAGTGCGCAGACCTCATCAAGGAGAGCTGAGCCGTCGACTCCTTATTCGCACACCCGTACGAATAGCGTTACGCTCTTCCCATGTCCGTACACCTGCAGACCTCACTCTTCGACCAGGGGGAGGAGGTCGCCGTCCGCCCTCTGGACGGGGTGCGCCGTGAGCATCTCGGCCACGGCGCCTGGATCGACGTACTGCCGCAGTGGCTCCAGGGAGCCGACGCGCTGTTCGAGACGCTGGCGGGCGAGGTGGCCTGGCGGGCGGAGCAGCGGGTGATGTACGAGCGGGTGGTGGCGGTTCCGCGCCTGCTGGCCTTCTTCGGGGGGAGCGATCCCCTGCCGCACCCCGCGCTGGACGCGGCCCGTACGGCGCTGAGCGCGCACTACGGGGCCGAGCTCGGCGAGCCGTTCACCACGGCGGGGCTCTGCTACTACCGGGACGGCCGCGACGGGGTCGCGTGGCACGGTGACACGATCGGCCGAGGCTCCACCGAGGACACCATGGTGGCGATCCTCTCCGTGGGAGCCCCCCGGTACCTGGCGCTGCGGCCCCGCCGCCCGGGCCCCACTCCCGTACGCCGGTCGCTCGGGCACGGTGACCTGATCGTCATGGGCGGCAGCTGCCAGCGCACCTGGGAGCACGCCATCCCCAAGACGGCCCGCGCGGCGGGGCCGCGTATCAGCGTTCAGTTCCGGCCCGACGGCGTGCGCTGACCGCACCGGCGGGTGCCGGAGCGCGCCCCGATCGGCCGTGGCGCGGGCGTACCGCAGTTGTGCCCGCCGTGACCAGGGCGGATTCTGAAGACCATGGACCAGGCCGGTGTGGCGCGGTGAGCGCGACGAGAGCGGCGGATGCCGCCGACGACTTCCGTGGCCCCCTGGACATCGCCAGGGCGGCCACGGTGGTCCTAGACGGCCGGGACACGGTCGTCGGCTGGAGCCCCGCCGCCACCGAGCTGCTGGGTTTCGGACCGCACGAGGCCGTCGGACGGCCTCTGGGCGCGTTCCTCTCGCCCCTGCCCGCCGAGGGGCCCCTCCCGGCCGCCTCCGACCGCCCGGCCGGCTCGGAGCCTGCGGCCACCTCCGGCCGCAGGGACACCACGGACCCCACGCACCCCTGTGATCCCTCCCGCCTCGGCCCCGGTTCGCCGCCCGGCGGCAACGAGATCCGCCTCGGGCGTCACCGGGACGGCCATGAACTGCTGGTCGCGACCACGATGTGCCCGCTCGCGGGCGGGGCCGTCGGACTCGGGGCCCGCTCCCCGGGCCGGGTGCTGGTCGCGACCGAGCTCGGGGCGCTGCGGCAGTGGGAGTCCCGGCTCGCCCTGCTCCAGGGGCTCGCCACCCAGTCGCCCGTCGGCCTGGCGATCTACGACACCGACCTCCGCCTGACCTGGAGCAACACCGCCTACGAGCGCGAGATCGGCAAGCCGCTCGCCGAGTTCCGGGGGAAGCGGGCCGACGAGCTGTACTCCGGGGGCCGCTTCGTCACCCCGGGGTACCCGCAGACGCTCGACGCGGTGATGCACCACGTGATCGACACCGGCGAACCCGTCCTCGACCTGCACTTCCAGGGGACTCCGCCGAGCGACCCCGGCACGGAACACCTGTGGTCGTGCTCCTACTACCGGCTGGAGGACTCCCAGGGGCATGTGTTCGGGGTCTGCGAGGACGCCTTCGACATCTCCGACCGCCAGCGCGCCCAGCAGCGCCTCGCCCTGCTGGTGGAGGCCGGTCGCCGGATCGGGACGGTCCTGGACGTGGTCACCACCGCGGAGGAGATCGCCGAGGTGACCGTGCCGGCGTTCGCCGCCGCCGTACGGGTCGACATCGCGCGGGTGACGGTGATGAGCGGGGAGCTCCCGGCGACCGGGAGTTCGGCGGCCATGGACCTGCTGCGGGTCGGTGAGCACTCCGTGGACCCGGGGGTGGCCGACGCGGCACTCCGTCCGGAGGGACCGGGGAGCCCGGCCCACCGCTACCCCCCGGTCGCCTATCCCCCGGGGTCGCCGCAGGACCGCTCCCTGGCCTCCGGCGGTCTCGTACTCGACGACAACGTCCTGGTCGTCCCGTTGCGCGTCGGTGGCAGCGTGCTGGGGCTCGTCACCTTCGTACGGAGTCCTCGTCCCGGGACGACCGTGCGGCCGGTCGCCCACGGTCCCGCGAACACCTTCGACAACGGTGAGGTCGCCCTGGCGGACGAGCTGGCGGCCCGGGCCGCGGTCTCCATCGACAACGCCCGCCGCTTCACCCGCGAGCGCTCCGCCTCCCTCACCCTCCAGCGCCAGCTGCTGCCCCACCACGTGCCGCCGCAGTCCGCGGTCGAGATCGCCTACCGCTATCTGCCGTCGGACGATGTGACGGGGGTAGGCGGCGACTGGTTCGACGTGATCCCGCTCTCCGGGACCCGGGTCGGCCTGGTGGTCGGGGACGTGGTCGGGCACGGCCTCCAGGCGGCCGCCACCATGGGCCGGCTCCGCACGAGCGTGCGCGCCTTCGCCCAGCTGGACATGGCCCCGGACGAGCTGCTGACCCGGCTGGACGACCTGGTGGGGCAGCCGTTGGACGAGCGGCCGGGCACGCGTGACGGCGCGGCATCCGACGCGTACGACGAGCTCACCACGGGGGCGACCTGTCTCTACGCGGTCTACGACCCGGTTTCGCGGCGCTGCGTCATGGCGCGCGCCGGACACCTGCCGCCGGCGGTCGTGCATCCCGACGGGAGGGTCACGTTTCCGGACCTGCCGGCCGGGCCGCCGCTGGGCCTGGGGGGCCTGCCCTTCGAGTCCACGGAGATCGAGCTGCCGGTGGGAAGCCTGCTGGCGCTGTTCACGGACGGTCTGGTGGAGGCCCGCGACCACGACATCGACCAGGGGCTGGACGCGCTGGGCCGGGTGCTCGGCGACCCCGCGTCCTCGCTGGAGGAGCTGTGCGACCGGGCCGTCTCCGAGCTGGTGCCGGACGCCACGACCGCCGACGACACCGCACTCCTGCTGGCCAGGACCCGGCAGCTGGACGAGGGTCAGGTCGCCGAGTGGGAGCTGCCGGCGGAGGCGATGGCGGTGGGGCGGGCGCGCGAACTGGCCACCCGCCAACTGGGGTTCTGGGGGCTGGAGGAGCTGTCCTTCGCGACCGAACTGGTCGTCAGCGAGCTGGTCACCAACGCGGTCCGCTACGGGGGCGGGCCCTTGCGGCTACGCCTCATCCGGGACCGGACCCTGCTCTGCGAGGTCGCGGACACCGGCCACACCTCGCCGCATCTGCGCCACAGCGCGGAGGACGACGAGGGCGGGCGCGGGCTGTTCATCGTCGCCCAGCTCGTCCAGCGGTGGGGGACGCGCTACACCCCGGGCGGTAAGACGATCTGGACGGAACAGGCTTTTCCTACGGTCGAGTTCGGCTGAATCCGATTGCTCCCAGACCCCCACGGGCCACGGCTCGCAGACCTGGCGGGAGCTCGATGGGGCCACCGAGCCCCGAAAGCGCTGTGATCTCGGTAACTCTCCTTGAGGCAGGGCTCCTTGGCGGCGGCCTGCGGGCCCACCGCCGGACCAGGAGGCGCACGACCGGTCGCGCCCGACCCCGTGGGCGCCCCCCTCCACCCCGGGCGGGCCGCCCACGGACCACGAACCCCCTGGTAGCGCAGGTCACCGCCAGGGGGTTCGTGCGCTCACTCCGGCGCACGCCGGAGCGGGAGCCTCCGCGTCAGGCCACCGGCGGTCCCGCTCCACAAGCGCTTGCCGGTTCTGCTGCGCCGCCAACACCGCCCCCTGCAGGCGCGATCGGCCAGATGCGCCGGATCGCGGGTGTCTGGACCGAGCCGTCTGAACTTCACGAGAACTCCAGCGAAATGGCACGTGTGTGGATATCGTGCACCGAGCGAGGGCGCATCCGTCAGTCCATGGGATCGGCGGATGCGTCGCGTTTGTGGGGGTGCGACTGTGACTGGGGGGTTCATGGGGCATGTCGAAATACCGGAGACTGACATATCCGGGCCGGTAGGGCTCCGGGGCGCGCCGCGTCCCCGCACCGCCGCGTCCCGGAATCGTACGGCGGCCCTGGAACAGCTGTGGAGGGCCCCGACAGCACAGCGCGACCCGGCCGAGCGGGCTCCGGCCCGCCGGAAGCCGGTCCACCGTGCGTCGGTCGGTGCGCTGACCGACCTGCTGGCCCTGGCCGGGCCGGCCTGGCTGCTGCTGCACCTGGGCGGACAGCCCCGCCCGTGGCTTGCCGCCGCGGTCGCCGGCCTGCTCTGGACCGGGCTGCGCGGTGCGCGCGGACGGTACGCCGACCCGGTGCGGGCCGAGCCGGGCGGCGCTTTCGGTGCCCTCGGCGACTGGCTGGTGCTCCTCGGGGTGCTGGCCGTCCTGCACGCGGCGGCGGGGGGCTCCGTGGACCCGGCGACGGCAGTCGTGGCCGTGGCGCCCGGGCTGCTGGCCGCCACCGCCGTGGAGGGGCTGCGTCGCTGGCCGCGGACCGCTCGGGGGCGGGCGGTGCGCAGGGTGCTGCTGGTGGGTGAGGCCGCGGGGCTGGACCGGGCGGCAGAGCTGCTCGGCTCCCGTACGGACCACGCCTATCGGCTGGTGGCGGCAATCCCGGTGGGGCCCGACCGGCCGGGGTACGAGGGCGTGCAGGTGCCAGGCCGGCTCGCCTCCTGCCCGGCGGACGACGACGTGACGACGGTGCTGGGCGGGGCCTACGCCCACGAGGCGGACTTGGTGCTGGTGGCTCCCGGGCCCCAGCTGACCGGGGACCGGCTGCGGCGGCTCGGCTGGGGGCTGCACGACGCGGGTGTCGCCCTGTGCGTGGTCTCCGAGCTCTCCGGCATCGCGGCCGCCCGGGTCCGCCCGGTGACGGCGGCCGGGCTCACCCTGCTGCACATCGCGCCACCGCTGCGCGGGGGCCCGCAGGGGGTCCTCAAGGCCGTACTGGACCGCGGCGGCGCTCTGTTCGGGCTGCTGGTGCTCGCCCCGCTGCTGCTGGCGGTGGCGCTGAGCGTGCGGCTCTCCTCACGCGGTCCCGTCTTCCACCGGCAGGTCCGGCAGGGGCTCCACAACCGGCCCTTCACCATGTGGAAGTTCCGCACGATGGTGGCGGACGCGGAGGCGCGCAAGGCGCAGCTCACCGAGGACAACGAGGTCGACGGGCCGCTCTTCAAGATGCGCCAGGACCCCCGGGTGACCCCCGTGGGACGGACCCTGCGGCGGACGTCGATCGACGAACTACCGCAGTTGGTCAATGTTTTGCTGGGCCAGATGTCCCTGGTGGGGCCCCGGCCCCCGCTGCCCGAGGAGGCGTCCCGGTACGACGAGCGGGAGGGCCGGAGGCTCGCCGTGAAGCCAGGGCTGACCGGGCTGTGGCAGGTCAGCGGCCGCTCCGACCTGTCCTGGCAGGAGACCGTCTCGCTGGACCTCTGGTACGTCGACAACTGGTCGGTGGCCACGGACATGGGGCTCCTCGCCCGTACGGTGCGCGCCGTCACTGACGGCCGCGGGGCGTACTGAAGACGGCGGGCGCGACGATGCGAGGAACCTCGGTTCGCCACTGCGCGACCGGTGCGCGCAGTGGCGAATGGTCAGGCAGCTGGGGCGAGTTGGCCGAGCCACCAGGCGTAGGTGCGGGCGATGCCGTCGCGCAGCGGGATCTGCGGCTTGAAGCCGAGGGAGGTCAGGCGGGAGACGTCGAGCAGCTTGCGGGGGGTCCCGTCGGGCTTCGAGGTGTCCCAGCCGATCCGTCCCTTATAGTCCGTCACCTCCGCGATGATCCCGGCGAGTTCCCGGATGGTCAGGTCCTCGCCACAGCCGATGTTGACGGGCGCGTCCCCGTCGTACGCCTCCAGCAGGCGTACGCAGGCGGCGGCCAGGTCGTCGACGTGGAGGAACTCGCGGCGCGGCGAGCCGGAACCCCACAGGGTGACCTCCGGCGCCCCGTCCCGCTGTGCCTCGTGGAAACGGCGGATCAGCGCGGGCAGGACGTGCGAGGTCTCCAGGTCGAAGTTGTCGCCGGGCCCGTAGAGATTGGTGGGCATGGCACTGATATAGGAGGCGCCGTACTGCCGGCGGTAGGACTGGGTCTGGATGATTCCGGCGATCTTGGCCAGCGCGTACGCCTCGTTGGTGGGCTCCAGCTCCCCGGTGAGCAGGGACTCCTCGCGGATCGGCTGAGGCGCGAGGCGGGGGTAGATGCACGACGAGCCGAGGAAGAGCAGCCGCTCGGTCCCCGCCGCGTGCGCCCCGGCGATCACACTGAGCTGGATGCGCAGGTTGTCCTCCAGGAACTGCACCGGACAGGTGCTGTTGGCCATGATCCCGCCCACCTTGGCGGCGGCCAGTACCACGGCGTCCGGGCGGATCTCCCGCAGATACGCCTCGGTCCGCGCGGCGTCGCGGAGGTCGAGGAGGTCACGGCCGCGGGTGAGGACCTCGTGGCCGTCGTCGGCGAGGCGGCGGGCCACCGCCGAGCCGACCAGGCCGCGGTGCCCCGCGACGAATATGCGGGAGCCCGGGCTCAGTAGGGGACGTGCGGATTCCTGGGGTGGGACGGGGAGTTCGGTCGTCATGGCTCGGATTGTGCCAGCAGTAAGGGACTGTGGTGATGTTTTGCCGCAGAACGCTCCAATTCCGATATATCGGTGACTTGTTCGTCGCACAGGCGGACAGCAGAGAAGGGGGAATCGTGGCGAAGACCGCGCTCATCACGGGAGTGACCGGCCAGGACGGCTCGTACCTGGCGGAGTTGCTGCTCGACAAGGGGTACACGGTTCACGGCCTGATACGCCGCTCGTCGAGCTTCAACACCGAGCGGATCGACCACATCTACCAGGGCCCCGAGGAGCCGGAGCGCTCTTTCATCCTGCACCACGCGGATCTGACCGACGGTGTGACGCTGGTGAACCTGTTGCGCGACATCCAGCCCGACGAGGTCTACAACCTGGGCGCCCAGTCCCATGTGCGGGTCTCCTTCGACGCCCCGCTCTACACCGGTGACGTCACCGGGCTCGGCACCATCCGGCTCCTGGAGGCGGTCCGGGCCAGCGGCATCCAGACCCGGATCTACCAGGCCTCGTCCTCCGAGATGTTCGGCGCCAGCCCGCCGCCGCAGAACGAGAAGACCCCGTTCCACCCGCGCAGCCCCTACAGCGTGGCGAAGGTCTACGCGTACTGGGCGACGGTCAACTACCGCGAGGCGTACGGCATGTTCGCCGTCAACGGGATCCTTTTCAACCACGAGTCTCCGCGCCGCGGTGAGACCTTCGTGACCCGGAAGATCACGCGGGGGGTCGCCCGGATCAAGGCCGGGCTGCAGGACCGGCTGCACCTGGGCAACCTGGACGCGGTCCGGGACTGGGGGTACGCGCCGGAGTACGTGGACGCCATGTGGCGGATGCTCCAGTGCGACACCCCGGACGACTACGTCGTCGCGACCGGCGAGGGGGTCAGCGTCCGGCAGTTCCTGGAGTTCGCCTTCGAGCAGGCGGGCCTCGACTGGGCCGAGCATGTGCGGTACGACCCGAAGTACGAACGCCCCAGCGAGGTCGACGCGTTGATCGGTGACGCCTCGAAGGCGGAGGAGCTGCTGGGCTGGAAGCCCGAGGTGAAGTCCAAGGAGCTGGCCCGGATCATGGTCGACGCGGACATCCGCCTGCTCTCGGACCAGCTGAGCGGGGCCGCCGTGCGGGTGGACAGATGAGGGGGGCGGGAGACCCCCCGGGACGCACCGGCGCGGGGGGCTTGAGCCGTCCGCGCGGCCGGGTCCTCACCGCCGTTCTCGCGCTGGCCGCCGGGGTGCTCGCCCCGGTGGCCGCCGCGCCCCCGGCGGCCGCGCTGACCGACCCGGTCGGCTTCACCGCCGACCACCTGCCCACCTACCAGACCAACGGGATCGTATGGTCGCTGGCCGAGGCGAACGGGGTCGTCTACGCGGGCGGCACCTTCTCCACCGTCCGCCCGGCCGGTACGCCCTCCGGCGGCGCGTCCACGTCCGCCGTCAACTTCGCGGCGTTCAACGCGGCGACGGGCGCTCCGGCCGGCTGCTCGCTCTCCTTCACCCGGAGCAGCGGCACCGCCACCGTACGGGCGCTCGCCGTGTCACCGGACAGGTCGACGCTGTACGTGGGCGGCTACTTCAACGCGGTCAACGGGACCAGCGCCAACGGACTGGTCGCCGTCGACACCGCCACCTGCACGCGGCGGGCGGGGTTCGCGCCGAACTTCTCGGCGACGGTCCGCGCGCTGGACGTGGCGGCGAACGGCACGGTGTACGCGGGCGGCGACTTCCAGTCCGTCAACGGGCAGCCCCGGCGCTACTTCGGCGCGGTGACCCCGACGGGGGCGGTGACCGGGTGGAACCCGGACGCGGACGCCCCGGGCCGGACCCTGAGGGTGACACCGGACAGGCAGTCGGTGCTGATCGGCGGTGACTTCTTCACCGTGGGCGGGGCCAACTCCCATGCGATCGCGGTGACGAGCGCCGGCACCGGAGCCCTCACCCGGGGCTATCCGGACAACTTCATCCCGTCCACCGCCGTCATCAAGGACATCGTCACGGACTCCGCGTCCGGCGGCTGGTACGCGGCCGGCGAGGGCCGGGGCGGCAACTCGTTCGACGGCCGCCTCGCGATGGAGCTGGACGGCTTCGGCCAGCGCTGGCGCGACACCTGCCAGGGCGCGACCCAGGCGCTGCGGGTGTACAAGTCCGTGCTCTACGCGGCGAGCCATGTGCACGACTGCTCGACCATGGGCGGCTTCCCCAACCAGGCGCGCAAGCACCTCACCGCGCAGAGGGTCGACGACCCGGCGCTGCTGGGCTGGCTGCCCGACACGAACGACGGGATCGGGGAGCCGGTCGGGCCGCGCGCGCTGACGGTCTCCACCCGCGACGGCCGTGACTTCCTATGGGTGGGCGGGGAGTTCACCACGGTCAACGGGATGCAGCAGCAGGCGCTGACCCGTTTCGCCAGCACCCCGGACACCGGCGCGCCGAGCCTGCCCGCCGCCAGTGTGTCGGCGCCGCGCGCGGGTGAGGTGCGGGTGAGCTGGCGGAGCTCGCTGGACCTGGACGACAGCCTGCTGACGTACCGGGTGTACCGCAACGGGGGCGCGACGCCGGTGCACACGGCGACCGGCTCGTCCCTCTTCTTCAGCCGCCCCCAACTGACGTTCACGGACCGGAACGTGGTCGCCGGGCAGATGTACTCCTACCGGATCACGGCGACCGACGGCGCCGGCAACACCAGCGCGCTCTCCCCCGCCTCCTCCGTGACCGCCACCTCCTCCGCCTCCCCCTACCAGGAGCGGGTGCGAGCCGACGGGGCGGATCTGTACTGGCGGTACGACGAGCCCGGCGGGGCGTTCGCGGCGGACGCGTCGGACAGCCGGAACGGCGGCGTGTACGTGAACACCCCCACGTACCGGGCCACGCCCTCGGCCGTCGCCGGTTCGGCCGCGCTGTCACTGAACGGCAGCGACGAGTACGTGTACAGCGACCGGCTGCACCGCTACGTCTCGCCCACCCCGTACTCCATCGAGACGTGGTTCCGTACGACGTCGACGAGCGGCGGGCGGATCGTCGGGTTCGGCAACAACATCGGTACGGCGCAAGGCCGCACGAGCTCCATCTCCGACAAACTGCTCTACCTGACGGACAACGGCCGGCTCGCCTTCGGCGTCCAGGTCGGCAACACCAACGGCCGTCCCACCCTGACGAGTTCGGCGAGCTACAACGACGGCCGGTGGCATCACGCCGTCGCCACCCAGGACCCCGGCGGCATGACGCTGTACGTGGACGGGGTACGGGTCGTCTCCAACACCACCGCGGGCAACCGGTCGTACAACGGGTACTGGCGGGTCGGCGGTGACGCGATGAACAACGCCTGGCCGAACCGGCCGTCCAGCACCTATTTCGCGGGGCAGGTCGACGAGACGGCGATCTACCCCTCGGCGCTGACCGCCGCCCAGGTCGCCGCCCACCACCAGCTGGCCCAGGCGCCGGCTCCGCCCGGCGACACCACGGTGAGCCTCCTGCCCTCCGAGGACGCGTACGTGAACGGCGTGGCGGCCAACGCGAACTATGACGACCAGCAGCTGGCCTCCCGGGGCTCCACGCCCTACCTCAGCTATCTGCGCTTCACCCTGCCCGCCGCCCCGGCCGGGCAGGTCCTCAAGAGGGCCCGGCTCCAGTTCCGTACGTCGTCGGATCCGACGGCGGGCTCCACCGACAGCCACACCGTGGCGCCGGTCACCGGCGCCTGGACCGAGTCGACGGTCACCTACAACTCCCGGCCGGCGCTCTCCGCGTCCGCGCTGGGCAGCATCACCGGCGCAACCGCCGTCTCCACCGACTACTCGGTGGAGCTCACCGCGCCGGCACTGGGCGGGGCCCTCGGCTCCGCCTACTCACTCGCCCTGACCAGCAGCGGGACCGACAGTCTGCGCATCTGGTCGAGCGAGGCAGGATCGGCGGCCGTCAGGCCGCAGCTCGTTCTCACCTTCGGAGCTGAATGATGAACGGAAGTACGGGGCAAAGAATGGGAGGTCGCGGCCGTTTTCGGGCCGCCTCCGCCGCTCTCTGCCTGCTGGCCGCAGCCCTGACCGCCACGGCGGTCGGGGGTTCCCCGGCAACGGCGCTGACCCCTCCGGTGGCCATCACCGCGGACGACCTCTCCACCTGGCAGACCAACGGCATCGTCTGGTCGATGGCGGCCGGCGACGGCGTCGTCTACGCGGGCGGCACCTTCTCCACCCTTCGGCCGCCCAAGGCCGCACCCGGGACCAGTGAGCAGCCCGCGGTGAACTTCGCCGCCTTCGACGCGGCGACCGGGGCGCCCACCGACTGCTCGCTGTCGTTCACGATCTCCTCGGGGACCGCGACCGTACGCTCGTTGGCGCTCTCCCCCGACGGGGAAACGCTCTACGCGGGCGGCCAGTTCGGGGCGGTGAACGGGGTCGGGGTCAGCAACATCGCTGCCATCGACACCGCCACCTGCACCGTCCGCAACAACTTCAAGATCGCCGTCTCGGCCACCGTACGAGGGCTCGCCGTCACGTCCGACACGGTCTATCTGGCCGGTGACTTCACCAGTGTCGGCGGCCAGAGCCGGAGCCACTTCGCCGCCGTCTCCACCGCCGGAGCCGCGCTCCTGCCGTTCACGGCCAACGCCGACGAGGTGGCCCGGGCGATCGAGGTGACCCCGGACGGGCAGAACGTGCTGCTCGGCGGGGACTTCTTCCGGATCAACGGCACCACCACCCACGCCCTGGCCGTGGTGAACGCCGCCACCGGGCAACTCACCAAGAGCTACCCGGGGTTCATCCACAACAACTCCACGGTCCAGGACATCACCACCGACGCCACCGGTTTCTACACCGCCAACGAGGGCAGCGGCGGCGGGGTGTTCGACGGCCGGATCGCCCTGAACCTGAACGACTTCCAGCAGCGCTGGCGTGACACCTGCCTGGGCGCCACCCAGGCCGTGGCGGTCTACTCCGGTGTCCTCTACAGCGGCAGCCACGCCCACGACTGCGCCTCCATGGGCGCCTTCCCGGACCAGCCGCGCAAGCACCTGCTGGCCCAGTCGGTCGACGACCCGAAGCTGCTGCCCTGGTTCCCGGACACCAACGACGGCATCGGGGAGCCGGTCGGTCCGCGGGTGATGGCGCAGACCGGCAAGGGTGACCGCCACTACCTCTGGGTCGGGGGCGAGTTCACCACCGTCAACAGCGCCCCCCAGCAGGGGCTGACCCGGTTCGCGGACGGCCCGGACACCGGGGTCCCCTGGGTGCCCAACGTCAGCCTGTCCACGCTGAATCCGGGGACGATCGAGGTGAACTGGCAGACCAGCTTCGACACCGACGACGGTGAGCTGACCTACCGGATCTACAAGGACGGGTCGAACACCCCCGTCCACACCACCACCGGCTACTCGGTCTTCTGGAACCGGCCGCAGCTGAGCTGGACGGACACCGACGTCGTGGCGGGCCAGACCTACTCGTACCGGATCACCGCGAGCGACGGCATCAACACCAGCACCAAGTCCCCCGCCCAGTCCGCCACCGTGGCGACCGCGGCCGAGGCGTACCCCGCGCGGGTCAAGGCCGACGGGGCCGCCCTCTACTGGCGCTACGACGAGGGCACCTCCACCTTCGCCCACGACAGCAGCGGCAACCTCAACAACGGGTTCCTGCGCAACGCCCCCGCCTACCGCCAGACCCCGGCGGCCGTCGCGGGGCCGTCCACCGCGATCGGGTTCAACGGCACCGACGAGTACGCGTACGGCAACCGGCTCCACCCGGCGCCGCCCCGGTTCTCCGTAGAGACCTGGATCAAGACCACCACCACCCGGGGCGGCAAGATCATCGGCTTCGGGAATCTGACCCAGCAGAACAGCACCCGCCACGACAAGCACGTCTACATGCGCGACGACGGACGCCTCACCTTCGGTGTCCGCAGCGGCTCCATCCGGACCATCGCCACCACGGGCGCCTACAACGACGGACAGTGGCACCATGTCGTCGCCACCCAGGGGCCCGGCGGGATGGCGCTCTACGTCGACGGACAGCTGCGCGCGTCGAGCATCCTGTACTCCACCAACGAGAACACCCCGGGGTACTGGCGGATCGGCGGGGACAACCTCGCCGGCTGGCCGAACCGTCCGACGAGCAACTTCTTCGCCGGGCAGATCGACGAGACCGCCGTCTATCCGACCGCGCTGACCACCTCCCAGATCAGCGCCCACTACTCCCTGAGGAACAGCTGATCCGATGAGGAATCCGTTCCTGGCCGGCGCCGCCGTCGTCATGACGGTGGCGGCGCTGGCCGCCTGCGGCTCGTCCGCGGACGGGAACGACCCGGAGGCCGCGGGCGCCCAGCGCCCCGCGGCCTCCGGGCCCACCGTCCCCGGCCCGACCGCCACCACACCCACCACGCCCGCCGCGCCCACGGCACCCGCCATCAAGGAGCCGGCCGTCCCCGGACCGTCCGCTCCCGCCGCGACCGCCGAGGGCCCGAAGACACCCTCCGAAGAGATCACCCCGGCCACCGGGACCTTCACCAGGAAGCAGAAGGAGTATCTGGAGGACCGGGTGCCCAAGGGCATGGACCCGGCCGCCGTGCTCCAGACCGGCCAGGAGACCTGCGACAAGCTGCGCTACCTGGTCAAGGCCGACCGGGACACCGCCGTGGGCGCGATCGCGACGGAGGAGATCCCCGACGCACCGGCCGCGGTGGCGGGGCTCTGCCCGCAGCACCAGGACCTGGTCGACGAGGCCGCGTACGCCTACGTCGACGGCACCCACACGGGCAAGGCCCTGCGGCCCGGCGTCTACCGCTCCGCCTCCCCCACCACGCACTGCTCGTGGCAGATCGAGGGGGTGGGCGGGAAGGAGCTGGGCTCCGGCACCTCCGACACCGGCACCTCCCGGAAGATCACCGTCCCGAAGTCCGCCCGTACGTTCACCTCCACAGGCTGCTACGCCTGGCTGGCCGAAGGAGCCAAAGGATGACCGCTGGTAAGACCAGGCTCCCCATAGCCGTGGCGATCCCGACGAAGAACGAGGGACTGAACATCGCCGAGGCGGTGAAGTCGGTGCTCGGCCACTTCGAGGCGGTCGTCGTGGTGGACTCCCACAGCACCGACGACACGGTGAAGATCGCCGAGGAGTGCGGGGCCGAGGTGGTCACGTACACCTGGGACGGGGGGCATCCGCGGAAGAAGCAGTGGTGCCTGGAGAACGTCCGCACCGATCTGGACTGGATCCTGCTGCTGGACGGCGACGAACGCCTCAGCCCCGGGCTGCTGGCCGAGCTGCGGGAGACCTTCCGGGATCCGGCGGCGCCGAAGCCCGCCGCGTACGACATCCCGCTCGGATACTGGTTCTCGGGGAAGCGGCTGCGGCACGGATACACCATCCGCAAGCGGTCGTTGACCGACCGCACCCGCTCGTACTACCCGGAGGTCGGGGACCTGGACGCGCCGGGCATCGGTGAGGTGGAGGGGCACTACCAGCCCGTCGCCGCGACGGTGGGAACGTTGAACAACCCCATCGAGCACCAGGACCTCGACCCCGTCACCGCCTGGTTCGAGCGCCACAACCGGTACTCCGACTGGGAGGCGTGGCTGGAGCACCATCCCCAGGTGAAGGAACAGGTGCGCCAGGTCAAGTCACGCCAGGGGCAGTTGTTCCACAAGGCACCGTTCAAGCCGGTGGTGTCGTTCGCGTACATGTACCTCTACCGGCGCGGCTTCCTGGACGGCCGGGCCGGGTTCGACTTCGCGCTGGCCATGAGCTTCTACCGCTGGCAGATCGCGCTCAAGTCCCGGGAGAAGCCCGTACGTTGATCTGAGAACCGCTCACCCTCGCCTCCGGCGTACCACGTCCTCGTAGGTCCGCCGGAGGGTGGCCGTGACGACCTCGATGGTGAACTGGTCGTTGACCAGGTCCCAGGCGGCCTTGCCCGCCTGCTCGGCGGCCTCCGGCTCCAGCAGCTCCAGGATCGCGTCGGCGACCTTGCGGGCGTTGGCCGCGTCCTCGCCGACCCGGCTGTCGATGACCCGGCCCGCTCCGGCCGCCGCCACATCGGGGGCCTGCCCGCAGGTGCGGGTGATGACGACGGGGGTGCCGACCGACATCGCCTCCAGGACCGAGACCGGGAACGGTTCCTCGATCGCCGGCAGCACGTACACGTCGGCCTCGCGTCCGGCGGTGAGCACCTCGTCGTGCTCCAGCGGGCCCACATGGTCCAGGGAGTCCGTGACGCCCAGCTTCCGGGCGAGGGCGAGGGTGCCGGGCAGCGAGCCGGTGTCAGGTCCGGCCAGGACGAAGCGGGCGTCGGGGTGACGGGCGAGGACGTGCGGCATCGCGGCGATGAAGTCCTCGGGCCGCTTGCGCTTCTGGATCCGGGCGAGGTAGAGCACGGTCGGCGGCCGGCCCGGGTCGCGGGCGGGCTTGCGCTCCTGGGGGCGGACGCCGTTGACCAGGCGTACGGTGCGGGCGAGCGGGACGGGGGCGGCGACGGCGTTCACATCGAGCCGCTCCATCTCGGTGAGGTGCAGGACGGCGTCCGCGCTGCGCAGCACCTTGCGCACCCCGAGCAGGTCGGTGAGCTGGGCGACCTTCTTCTCGGTCGGGTCGATCATGCCGTGGGTCTGGACGACCAGGGGCGTACGGGTCGCGAGCGCGAGGAGTGCGGCGGGCAGGGTCACCAGGTCCCGCATCAGATGGACGTGTACGAGGTCGGCGCCGCGCATCATGCGGCGTGCGGTGCGCAGCAGTGCGGCGGAGGTGATGCCGCTGACCTCGAACATCGGGAGCAGGTGCCGGGCCTGGAAGAGGTGGACCGGGACTCCCTCGACATGGCTGGGCAGGTCCCCGCCCGGAAAGCCGTCGCCGAGGGCCATGATGCGGGCGTCGTCCCCGGCGGCACGCTGGACCTTGGACAGGTTGAGCGCCACCCGGGTCGGACCGCCGAAGGCGTGGTCCGGGGTGTGGAGCGTGACGACGTGCAGGATTTTCACCAGAGTTCCCCTCGACTACGGCCACTTGTTCACAGGGTAGTCATCGGCCCTCCCCAAGTGGGCTGATTCGTTAGAGTGTTCAGTGATTCACTGATCCCGGGGGGGGGGGCGCATGGCGTCGGTGCACACGTCGGCGCACGGACCGGCCGACGACACGGCCGCCGACGCGGCTGACGACGGGCCTGACGACGGGGCCGCGCGTCCGGAGCGGCCCAGAGCCCGGGGCGGCCCTTTCGAGCCCCCCGAGCGGCCGATCGCCTGGGCGATGTTGTCGCGGGCCGTGTCGGTGCCGCTCATCCTGGGTCTCGTCTGCTTCCTGCCAGCGGTGATCGCCGCGCAGCCGGGCAACGGCGTTCGGGACGCCGCGTACTGGCTCCAGCTCGTCCTGACCTGCTACGCGGGCGCCCGGCTCGCGACGATGATCCTCTCCACCCGGCGGCGGCTGCTCCAGGGCGTCATCTGGATGTTCGTGTACATCGCGATGGGCGTGGCCCCGTTCGCCCAGGTCGTGATCGGGCAGACGCCGACCCCGATGGTGGGGCCGCGCCAGGACCTGGTCACGGCGGTCGCGATGGTCCTGGTGGGGTGTGCCGCCTTCGACCTGGGGGCGCTGCTGGCCTCGCGGCGCCCGCTGCGGCGGCGTACGCCCTCCGCGCGGTCCGCCGTCGGGGCCGCCGTGGCGCATCCCCTGCGGCTGCGGCTGCTGGTGCTGGTGGCGTTCGCGGCGAGCGCGTTCTACGTGATGAAGCTGGGCGGGCCCGCGGTCTTCTTCTCCAGCCGGCAGGAGATCAGCGAGACCGTGGCGGCGAGCGGGGTCGTCTCGGAGGGGTCCAATGTGGGCTCGGCGTTCCTCAAGGGCTTCGGCCAGGTCCCGGCGCTGCTGGCGCTGCTCTTCTACACCCGCCGCCTGGCGACCTCCTACCGGGCCCGCCGCACCCCGTCGACGGTGCTGGTATGGGTGGCGCTGGGGGCGCTGAACCTGGTGGTGAACAACCCGATCTCCAACGCCCGTTACTGGTTCCTGACGGTGCTGATGGCGTTCGTCTTCACTGCGATGCCGAGCAGTGCGGCGGTCTACCGCACGGTGCTGGCGACGGGGGTGGTGGGGGCGCTGGTGGTGTTCCCGTACGCGGACAAGTTCCGGTACGACGACGAAGGGCAGCGGCCCGCGCAGTCGGCCTCGGTCTTCGAGCCGCTGGTTACCAAGGACTACGACCAGATGGTGATGTTCGCCAACACCATCTCGTGGGTCGACACCCGGGGCCACACCTACGGCCGCCAGCTGACGGGCTCGGCCCTGTTCTTCGTGCCGCGCGCGGTGTGGAGCGGGAAGCCGGAGGACACCGGGGTCCGGGTCGGCCAGTGGATGGGGCTGCGGATGACCAACCTGTCGGCCCCACTGTGGACCGAGTTCTGGGTCGACTTCGGCGCGACCGGGATGGCCGGCGGGATGGCGCTGATCGGCTACGCGGCGGCCCGTACCGACCGCCGGTACGCGCGGGCCGTCACGCGGGCGGGACCCGGCCCCGGAAGCGTGCTGGCCGTCGCCGCGCCGCTGATCGCCGGATACACCTTCATCCTGCTGCGCGGCCCACTGCTCCAGGCGGCGGGGAAGCTGGCCATCGCCGCGCTGTGTCTGCTGCTGATCAGCACGTTCAGGGAGCAGAGGGCAAAGCGTCGGCGGTGACGGTCTCCTGCGCGGACGGGGTGCGGCGGCGCAGCCGGGCCACCCTGATCCAGGTGGCGGCTGCCTTGCAGAGCGAGCCGAGGAAGAGCCCCCAGGCGGCGCCCAGGACGCCTCCGACGACGTAACCGCCCGCGAGGAACGCCACGGTGGTGAGGGAGAAGACCACCTGGATGGCGAGCGTGGTGCGCGGGTCCAGCATCCGCAGGGCGAGCAGTCCGCAGGTGCCGACGGCCATCGCCGCGTACTGGCTGCCGGTCGCGGGCAGCAGGGCGGCGGCCACGGGCCAGGTGTCGCCGAGGAGTTGGCGCCCGGCGCGGTCGGAGAGCAGGGCGAGGACGGTGGCCCAGAGCCCTGCGGTGGTGGCGAGTACGGCGGCGAGGACGGCGGTGGCCCGCACCCGGCGGTGCTCGTCGGTGATGCGGCCGAGCAGCGGGGGGCCGAAGGAGGTGGCGGAGGTGAACAGCACGTTCAGCGGTCCGAACAGGGTGGTCGCCCCGCGCAGGGCGCCGACCAGGAGCGGATTGCCGACCGTGCCGAGGCCGAGGACGGAGAGCTGGCTCGTGGCGTTGCCCACGCCGAACTCGACGGTGAACCGCTGCCCGAGGTGCCCGCGCCGGAGCATCGGCCGCAGCAGCAGCGGGGCACCGGCGGTGGAGCGGTGGAGCAGGGCGGCGGAGAGCAGGAGGGCGGGCAGGGCGGAGAGGCCCCAGAGGGTGATCAGGCGGGCGGGAGAGGCCCCGTACACCTGTGTCCCGAGCGCGCCGAGGACACAGGCGAGCCGCAACAGGTCCGACAACAGGGCGAGATGGGGCTGCTGAAGGGAGGAGAAGGCGTACCGTACGGCGTCCTGGCCCAGCACCGCCGGCAGGACGAGGCCGAGCATCACCAGCGCCTGGGCCGTGCCCCCGGGGGCGAGGAGGCAGACGGCGGCCAGGAGCGTGCCGAGCGCGGCCGCGGCGAGCACGGTGAAGGCGACGGCGGAGCGGCAGGCACCCCGCGTCTCCTCCCCTGCCCCGCGCTTGAGGACGAGGGGCTGCCCGGTGTACGCGCCCGAGACGCCGAGCAGCACCGTGAAGACCAGGTAGACCGCGGAGAAGCGGGCGAAGTCGGCGACGGTGGAGAGCCGGGCGGCGGCCACCAGCACCAGGATGTTGGTGAGCGCCGCCACGCCCTGGTCCGCGACCGAGCAGAGGACGGCCGTGCGGGCTCTCACCGCCGCGCCGCCGGAAGGGTCAAGGAGCGCAGGCCGAGGGTTTCGGTCGGGTCGCCGGTGATCTCGGGCGCTTCCGGCTCGGCGGTGGGGGTGGGGCCTGTGCCGCCACCGCTCCGGCGCCGGGTGGACTTCGGGTGGCGCTCGGACCAGGTCAGCCGCCGTCTGCCCGGGTGGAGCAGGGCGCCGAGGACGGAGCCGCCGGAGGCGCCGATGATCTCGCGGATGCGCTCCAGGTCGCTGCGGTGCACCGCGCGCGGGTCGCAGACGACCATCACGCCCTCCACCCGGTCCACCAGGGCGACCGCGTCCGCATAGGAGAGGACGGGCGGGGCGAGGACGATGACGACGCTGCCGGGGCGGTCGGCCTCGGCGACGATGCGGCCGACCGGGGTGGAGGTGAGGGCGCGCGGGACGTTGTCGACGGTGGTGCCCGGGATCAGCGCGAAGGCTCCGGAGCCGGGGACGTCCACGTTGGAGCGGCCGCCGGTGGGCCAGCTGCCGTCGCCCTCCTCGGCGGCCCAGCGCGGCGGGCGGACCTCGTGCGCGGCCGGCCCCAGGGCGCGGGCGAGGGAGGGGGTGCGCAGGTCGGCCTCGACCAGGAGGACATCGCGGCCCATCTCGGCGAAGGCTGCGGCCAGGTTGGCGGCGGCGGCCGCCGCCTCCTCGTTGTCGCCGCGCGGGGCGGTGACCAGCAGGCGGCGGCTCTCGGCGAAGGAGGGGTCGTAGGCGAGCCGGAAGGCGACGGCCCGGTACTCCTCGGCGAGCCGGGAGCCGCTGCGGCCGATGGCGAGCACCGCCCCGGCGGCTTGGCGTTCGCGGGGCAGGGTGCCGAGCAGCGGGGCGCCGAGTGAGCGGACCAGCTCGCGGGTGGAGCGTACGGCGGGGTCGAAGACGAGCCGCACCCAGGAGAGCAGCAGCCCAAGCGCGAGACCGACGACAGCGCCGAGGCCGAGCAGCAGCGGCAGGCCGGGGCCGGTGGGCGAGGTGGGGGCGACGGGCTTCTTGTTGAGGTAGCCGGGGGTGGTGTCCAGTGCCTTGAGCTCGGAGATCTTCCGGCTGAGCTCTGAGATGGAGACGATGATGTTGGCCCGGGCGCTGGTGACGTCGTCGGCCGAGCCCGAGCCGGTCTGCCTCTCCAGCAGGTCGCGCTTCTCCTCCAGCGGATCGAGCTGGGCCCGGTAGCCGTCGGACATGTTCTTGATGGATTCCTCGGTGCGCGCCTTGCGGTGGGCCAGATAGGCGTTGGCCAGGGCTTCGGCGCGGGCCCGGGACTGCTCGGGGGTGGCGCCCGTGTAGGCGAAGCGGAGGGTGAGGGTGTTGGGCGGGTTGGTGACCTGGAGCCCGGCGAGCAGCTCGCGGGCGGCGACGTCGTCGCCCTTCTTGAGCAAGGTGCCCGCCGCCAGGGTGCCGACGGTGTCGCTGACTGCGGTCTGGCGCTCGGAGCCGATGTTGATGCCCTTGTCGGCGGTGGCCCCGCTGGCGAAGGGGTCGGAGATGGCGGAACGGACCAGCACCTCGCCGGTGGCGGTGTAGGTGTCCTCGCCGCTGAGGGCGAGGTAGCCGCCGCCGAGCAGCCCGATGACGACGCCGACCGCCAGCAGCGCCCGGTAGCGCAGGAGTTGGCGGAACTGGTCGCGCAGGAGCGCCGGTTCGTCCTGGTCGTCCAGGACACGGTTCACGGGGGTCATCGGCTCGGGCTCCCTTGTCCGTCCTGCAAGGCCTCGGCGAGCAGGTCGTCGAAACGGGCGAGCCCCGCCTCCCGGCTCAGGTGGCGCGCCACGTACTTCGGGCCCTCGGCCCCCAGGGTGTCGGCCGCGGCCGGGTCGGCGGCCAGCTTCCGCACCGCCTCCAGCAGGGCGGCCGGGTCCTCGGGGGCGACGAGCACCCCGGCGCCCGAGCGGCGCACCTCGTCGGCGGTGCCGCCCTCGTCGGCGACGGAGGCGATGACCGGGCGGCCGGAGACGAAGTACGAGGTGAGCTTGGAGGGGACGCTCATGTCGAGGACGGAGGCCCGCTGGGTCACCGCGAGGACATCGGCGGCGGCGAGGACGTCGGTGAACTCCCCGGCCCCCGCCGGCTCCAGGAAGTCCACGTTGGCCAGCCCCTCGGCGCGGGCGCGCAGGGCGTCGCGCTGGTTGCCGTCGCCCATCAGGACGACCCGGACGTCCGGGGCGAGGCGGGCGGTGCCGATCAGGACGTCGAGGCCCTGCTTGAGGCCCATGTTGCCGGAGTGCAGCAGGACGGGGGTCGCCGGGTCCCAGCCGAGCCGGGCCCGGGTGGCGGCCCGGTCGGCGGTGGGCCCTTGCACATGGGTCCAGTTGGGGACGAGCCGGATGCGGCCGGGGTCGACGCCGAGGGCGGTGACGCCGGGGACGAAGCTCTCGTGGATGACGCCGACGAGGGTGGCGCCGCCCAGGGCGTACCGCTCGGCCGCCGCGGCGACGGCTGCCGCCCGGCCGCCGCCCCGTATGCCGCTCTGCGCGGCGGCGGCGCCCATCAGGTCCTGGACGACGGGTATGTACGGGACGCGGTGGCGGCGGGCGAGGCGGGCGCCGATCACTCCGCCGGCGAGGCTGGGCATCTGCGAGATCACGGCGTCCGGTCTTCCCGGTGGCGGCGCGAACAGCCCGGTGGCGAGGACGGACGCCTCGAACGCCGCACGCCTCACGGCAGTCTGGCGCGGCGGCACGTAGTGCCTGCGCCGGTGCACGCCGACGCCGCCGCGTATCTCCACCGTCCGCCACACGCTCCGGTACGCCTCGTCCAGCCGCCAGGACGGATAGTGCGGCATCCCGGTGAGCGCCCGGACCCGCGCACCCGACGCCGCCCAGTGCTCGGCGAGTTGAGTGGCGTACGGACCGATGCCCGTGACCTCTGGTGCATAGTTCGTCGAGACCACCAGAAGGCGGCGGTTCAGAAACGGCCTGTGCCGTTCGACATCGGACATCGGACGATCGCCTTCCCCCCACAGCAGCCGCTGCTCCCTGCGGGAACAGCCCCTACCGAGCTTATCCGTTCACGGCTTGCACAAGTGTTCTTCACAGTAAGGTCGTTGGAACATCACCGGATCACGTTGACCGTGGGGGGAGAGATACGGATGGTGCAGCACAGGGTGGGGTACGCACCCGGGGTGTACGACCTGTTCCATGTGGGACACCTCAACATCCTGCGGCATGCCCGCAGTCAGTGCGACTACCTGGTCGCGGGGGTCGTGTCGGACGAGATGGCCGCCCTCGCCAAGGGCCACACGCCCGTCATCCCGTTGCGCGAACGGCTGGAGATCGTCCGCAGTGTGCGGTTCGTCGACGCCGCGTTCGTGGAGACCGTGCCGGACAAGGTCGAGACCTGGCAGCAGGTCCGGTTCGACGTGATCTTCAAGGGCGACGACTGGCGGGGCACGGAGAAGGGGAAGAAGCTGGAGCGCGACTTCGCCGAGGTCGGCGTGGAGGTCGTCTACTTCCCGTACACCGTGCACACGTCCAGCACCCAGCTGCGCCGGGCGCTGGACGTGCTCGTCAGCCGGGACGGAGCGCTCTCAGCTCCCTGAACCACTTGGCGAGGAAGGCCGCCAGGAAGAGCGTGTGGACCACCGCGAGCACGGCGTACCCGGCCCGGAAGGCCCCGGGTGCGCCGAGCAGCAGGAACACCAGGCAGAACACCCCGTAGTCGGCGGGCAGCAGGGCGACCGCCCGCACCCGGGAGACCGGTGCGGCGAGTGCCGCCGGTGCGGCCGGCGTGGCAGCCGCCTGTGCGGTGGCCGCCGCCTTTCCGAGCTGTTCGCGCAGCAGCCCCGCGCAGAAGATCACCACGGCGGCCAGCTGGAAGCCCAGCGGCAGCAACAGCCACGCGTCCGACGGCAGTTCACCGAAGCGGTAGAAGGAGATCAGTACGGCGGCGTGGACGAGCACCAGCTTGCCGCAGTCCACGACGTGGTCCAGCCACTCCCCGTCGGGCCCGCCCCGACCGGTGAGCCGGGCGAGCTGACCGTCGGCGGAGTCGAAGGCGAAGCCGACGGCGAGCGCCGCGTAGACGGCGAGCCCCAGCGTCCAGGACGGTTCGACGAGTGCGACCGCCGCGAGCGCGCCGTAGGTGAACCCCGCGCTGACCAGAGTGACTTGGTTGGGCGTCAGTCCGCCCCGGTACGCGCCCGCCGCGAGCACCCGCCCGGCCGGGCGGTTCACGTACCGCGAGTAGAGCGAGACGCCCTTGGCGCTCTTCTGTGCGCCGCGCAGTTCGCGCAGCACTGTGCCCGTGCTTCCCATACGCCCCCCAGCGTCCGGCATTGCCCGCATCATGGCATGCGGACACCGGGGCCGTGGCGTGATTGGCCGGGCCTGAACATCACGATCGGGTGGAGAGGCGCGGGAGATCCGGTCACGGAGCGGCCTCTGCTGCGCCCCGCCGCCTCCCGCGAGGTGGCCTGCCGCTTCCCCGGTGTCTGACGGGAGCCCGCGGAAGGGGAAGGGCCCAAAGACGGAGCCTGAGTTCGAGGAGTGAGCGGGTTACCTCTCGTCGGTGAGCTGCTCGTCCAGTTCGTCGAAGAGCAGTTCCTCGTGCTCGACCTGTCCGGTGCGGTACGCGGAGCGGGCGACCAGGTGCGAGGCGACCGGGCCGGTGAGCATCTGGAAGAAGGCGATGAGCGCGAGCGTGGCGAGGTCCATGCCGGTGCGCAGCCGGAGGGCGACCCCGGCAAGGACCAGGATGATGCCGAGAGTCTGGGGCTTGGTCGCGGCGTGGCTGCGGGAGAGGACGTCGGGCAGCCGGAGCATGCCGATCACCCCGAGCAGGCAGATCGCGGCGCCGAGGAGGACGAGCAGGGCCCCGGCCGTGTCGAGGATCTGGAGCCAGACGTTCACTGCGGGCCCTCCTTGGTCTCGTCGGGGTCCGGTCCCGGGGCCCGGGACGGGACGGTGGCGGCGGGCCGGTCGCGTACGGCGATGAAGCGGGCGATGCCCACCGATCCGGTGAAGCCCAGGAAGGCGAGCACCATCATGATCGGGAAGTAGAACGAGTCCAGCGCGACGGCGGACTTCGCTCCGAGGCCGGCGATGATCAGGGCGGCGATCACGTCCAGCGAGATCGCCCGGTCCAGCATGGAGGGGCCCCGCCAGATCCGGACCAGCAGCAGAAGGCCGGCCACCAGGACCAGGACGATGGCGGCGGTCAGCAGAATACGGTCGACCTGTTCGGGAACGCTCATGGTGCGGGCCTTCCGGCAGGAAGCTGCGGCGGTGGGGGCGGTTCGGCGACACGTGCGATCTCGTCCCGGGTGCCGAAGGCCCGTACGGTCAGTTCCTCCAGCCGCCAGACCTGCCGCCGGGCGGCTTCCAGCTTCTTGGGCCGGTCCGCGTCCAGGACGTGCAGGAAGACGGTGGCGGTGGCCCGGCGCACCTCGATGACGGAGCCGCCCGGCACGTTGGAGACGGCCACCGCGACGGCGGCGAGCATCAGGTCGCCGCGGCAGCGCAGGGGCACGCCGATGACGGCGGCCTGGTGCGGTGTACCGCTGAAGATCTGCCGGGTGACCCGCACGCCCGAGGTGTACATGTCGTAGAGCAGATACGCAGCGAGGCGGATGATGCCCCACGGGTGGAGCCGGAGCCCGAGGTCGACCGGCGGCAGCGGGAAGGCCAGGCAGACCGCGCTCGCGACGACGACGCCCGTGATGATGTTGGCCAGGTTGAAGGTGGACCAGAGCAGCACCCAGATGAGGGTGAGCCAGGCGATCAGCGGCAGGTCCAGCACTCGTCCGCGTCGGCCGACCTTGCAGCTCATCGGCGGCAGGTCGGCGTTCCGGTACGAGAACCGCGGGAGACGGCTCACTTGCCCAGCACCTCCTCGATGTAGGGCGTTCGCTCCAGCAGCTCGACGGCCGAGCGGTCGGTGAAAGCGGTGAGCGGTCCGGCGAACACGGTGAAGGACAGGGCCAGCGCGATGGTCGCGGCGGTCGCCGCCATCATGGGCCGGGGCAGCCGGCTGGTGGTGATGACGGCTCGTCCGTGCTGCGTCGCCGCGACGGTCTGACCCGCCGGGCGGTGCACCGGCTCGATGCCCTCATCACCGGTGCCGGGGATGTTGTCGGGGCCCTCGTCGGTGTCGTCGTCGGTGTCGTCCCCGGACTCCAGCAGCGTGCCCGCCTCGGCCTGTCCGGGCGGGGCCGCCCGCCAGAACGCCAGGTTCCACACCTTGGCGGTCACGTACAGCGTCAGGAGGCTGGTGACCACCGATCCCGCGACCAGGATCCAGGCCCAGGCGGAGCCCTCGGCGACGCCCGCGCGCATCAGCCCGAGCTTGCCGATGAAGCCGGAGAGCGGGGGGATGCCGGCCAGGTTCATCGCGGGGACGAAGAAGAGGAGGGCCAGTAACGGCGCGGCCTTGGCGAGTCCGCCGAGCCGGGTCAGCTCGTTGGTGCCGCCCCGGCGTTCGATCAGCCCGGCGACCAGGAACAGGGTCGTCTGCACGGTGATGTGGTGGACGACGTAGACGATGGCGCCGCCGTACGCCTCGCGGGTGGCGAGCCCGATCCCGAAGACCATGAAGCCGATGTGGCTGACCAGGGTGAAGGAGAGCAGCCGTTTGAGGTCGGTCTGGGCGACCGCGCCCAGGATGCCGATGATCATCGAGGCCAGGGCGACGGCCATGAGCAGGTCGCCGATCCGGTTGCCGGGGAAGAGCAGGGTCTCGGTCCGCATCATGCAGTAGACGCCGACCTTGGTGAGAAGTCCGGCGAAGACGGCGGTGACCGGCGCGGGCGCCGTCGGATAGGAGTCGGGGAGCCAGGCGGCGACCGGAAACGCGGCGGCCTTGATGGCGAAGACGGTGATCAGCATCGCTTCGATCAGGGTCTGCACACCGAGCGGGAGTCCGGGCAGCCGCTCGGCGAGCTGCGCGAAGTTGACGGTGCCGAGGGCCGCGTACGTCATGGCGATGGCGATGAGGAAGACCATCGACGAGAACAGCGAGATGATCACGTAGGTGGAGCCGGCCCGCATCCGGGGCCCGGTGCCGCCGAGGGTGAGCAGCACGAAGCTGGCCACCAGCATGATCTCGAAGCTGACGAAGAGGTTGACGAGGTCACCCGCGAGGAAGGTGCAGGAGACCCCGGCGACGAGGATCAGATAGGCCGGGTGGAAGACCGCAACCGGGGTCTCCTTGTCCCGGTCGGTCATGCCCTGCCCGATGGAGTAGATCAGCACGCAGAGCGTGACGGCCGAGGAGACGGTGAGCATCAGCCCGGTGAGACGGTCGGCGACGAGGGTGATGCCGAGCGGCGGGGCGAAGTCGCCGAGGTGGACGGAGAGCGGGCCGTGGCGGTCGGCGGCGATCATCAGGATGATCGAGAGCGCCAGGACGGCGGTGAGTACGGCGACGCTGACGAAACGCTGGAAGCGCTGCATCCTGGTGCCGAAGGTGAGGCTGAGGCCGGTGGCGCACAGCGGCAGGAGCACCGGCAGCGGGACGAGCGCGTTCATCCGGTGGCTCCTCGTTCGTCGCGGGGATTGCGGTCGTCGGCCTCGGTGTCGCCGTCGCGCTCGTAGTCCTCGGGGTCGGCACCGATGACGTCGTTCCAGAGGTCGCCCGAGGCGTCACGGCCACGGGCCTGGCGGGCGCGGTCGGCGCGCAGCCGGTCGCGGAGTCTGCGGCGCTCCTCCCGGTAGCGTTCGCGCTCGTCCGCGGTGGGCTCCGAACCCGAGCGGAACTCCTCGCGCAGCTGGGCGCGCTCCGAGAACACTTCGGCGCGGAGCACGATGCGCCGGTCCTCCAGGTCGTCGTGCACCTCGTCGGTGCCGGTGATCTGGTGGCTGCGGTAGGCCATGGCGAGCAGGAACGCGGTGGTGCCGAGGGTGATGACGATCGCGGTGAGGGCGATGGCCTGCGGCAGCGGGTCGGTGACCCGGCGCAGGTCGACCCCGTAGAGGAGGGGTGCGGCGCCGGCGGTACCGGTCGAGGCGAGGATCAGCAGGTTGACCCCGTTGCTCAGGATGACGGCGCCGAGCAGGATGCGGGTCAGCGGGCGGGTCAGCATGAGGATGGCGCCCACGGCGCAGAGCACCATGGCCGTGAGGAGGAGTGAGGCGCTGACGGTCATCGGGGGTTCCCTTCCGCCGTCGTGCTGTCGGAGGCGGCGAGGGCGCCGGCGGCCCGTTCGATCTGCCGGTCGATCTTGGCGCCGAGGGCCCGGACGATGTCCAGGACGACGCCGAGCACCAGCAGGTACACGCCGAAGTCGAAGAGGACCGGCGTACTCATGTGGAAGTCGCCGAAGAACGGCAGGTGCCCGTGGTAGGTGAAGGCGTGCAGCACGGTGCCGTCCACGAGGCCCAGGAGCCCCACCCCGGTCGAGATGAACAGGCCGAGTCCGGTGAAGAGCCCCGGTTGCAGGGGCGCGGCCTGGGCCAGTTCGAATCGGCCGCCGGCCAGATAGCGGGTGATGAGGGCGACTCCGGCGACGAGCCCTGCGACGAAGCCGCCGCCGGGCATGTTCTCGGCGCAGAACAGCAGGTAGACCGAGAGAATCAGGATCGGGTGGAAAAGCAGCCGGGCCACCACTTCGAAGACGATCGAGCGGTGCTCGGGGGCGAGGGTGGAGCCGGCGGCCAGCCAGCCGCGCTCGGGCGCCGCCTCGTCGCCCTGCGGCAGGCGCGCGGTGTGCTGTGCCGCGATCGACCAGGCGGTGCGGCCCTTCAGTTCCTCCGGGAGCATCGGACCGTCGCTGCGGCGGTGCAGGTAGATGAGGCTGGTGACACCGATCGCGGCGGTGGCCAGCACGGCGGACTCCCCCATGGTGTCCCAGGCGCGCAGGTCGACGAGGATCGTGGCGACGACGTCCTTGTACCCGTGGTCGGCGACCTCCTCGACCATGGCGGCGCCTGCGGGTTCGGCGGTCCGCGCGGCGGCGGCCACCCAGACGGCGACGCCGACGGTGCCGGCCGCGAGGAGGGCCACCGGAATATGGATAGCGCGCCGCCAGGGGGAGACGGTCTCCTCGAAGTGGACCGGCATCCGGCGCAGCACGAGGACGAAGACGATCATCGCCACGGTCTCGACGCAGAACTGGGTGAGCGCCAGGTCCGGTGCGCCCTGGACGACGAAGAGCAGGGCGGTGCCGTAGCCGATCAGGCCGCTGAGGACGACCGCCTTCATGCGGCGGCGTACGGTCAGGCAGAGCAGCGCCGCGATGCAGGTGAGCAGGGCCACGCCGCCCTGGAGCCCGTTGTCCCAGAGCCGGGGGGGCGGAGCGCCCTGCCAGGGCTGGTCGGTGGCGAGCACGGCGAGCTGCCCGCCGGCCATGACGAGCAGCGTGGTCGCCAGGTAGACCGAGAGGGAACCGCGCTGGATGAAGCCGGTGATCTGGAGGGCGAGCCGTTCCTGACCGAGCAGCAGATGGCCGAAGACACTGTCGGCGGTGGGCCAGGCGATGCGGCGGGAGACCTTGGTCACGGTGTCGCGCCCGGCGAAGAGGACGGCACCGGCCGCCCAGGCGAGCGCCGACAGGAGCAGCGCGACGCCGAACCCGTGCCAGAGCGCGAGGTGGTAGGGGTCGGCGGGGACCGGATAGGTGTCGGCGTAGGCGCTGAACAGCCGGTCGGTCAGACCGACGCCGGGGCCGAGCACCAGGCCGAGGACGGCGAGCAGGGCGGGCGGGGCGAGGAAGGACCAGCCCACGCGGTGTACGGGGGTGTCGGGGACGCCGGGCTTGCGGGCGAAGGCTCCCCAGACGAAGCGGAGGGTGTACGCGGTCGTCAGCGCCGAGCCCAGCACGACGACGGCCAGCGCCCAGCGGTCGGCGGCCGAGCCGTGCAGCAGCGCCTCGAACGCGGCCTCCTTGGCGGCGAAGCCGAGGAGCGGCGGCAGGGCGGCCATGGAGGCGGCGGCGAGGACGGCGACGGCGGCGACGTACGGCAGGGACCGGCCGATACCGGAGAGGTTCCGCAGGTCGCGGGTGCCGGTGGAGTGGTCGACGATGCCGGTCACGAGGAAGAGCGGCGCCTTGAACAGGGCATGCCCGAGGATCATGGCGACGGCGGCGAGGGCCGCGTTCCGGTTTCCGGTCCCGGCGAGCAGGGTGAGGAAGCCGAGCTGGCTGACGGTCCCGTAGGCGAGGACGAGCTTGAGGTCGTTGAGGCGCAGCGCACGCCAGCCGCCGAGCAGCATGGTCGCTCCGCCGAGGACCAGGATGACGGGCTTCCAGACGGGTACGTCGGCGAAGGCCGGGGAGAGCCGGGCGACCAGGTAGACACCGGCCTTGACCATCGCGGCCGCGTGCAGATAGGCGCTGACCGGGGTGGGCGCGTCCATGGCGTTCGGCAGCCACATGGAGAACGGCCAGATCGCGGACTTCGACAGTGCCCCGGACAGGACCAGCACGAGGGCGACGGAGATGGCGAGGCTCGTCTCCGGGGGATCGGCGACGATCTCGGAGATCCGGTAGGTGCCGGCGGCCTGACCGACGATCAGGAAGCCGACCAGCATGGCGAGGCCGCCGAGTGTGGTGACCGTGAGCGCCTGGAGCGCGGAGCGCCTGCTGTGGCGGTTTTCGCTGCCGTGGCCGATCAGCAGGAAGGAGAAGACCGTGGTCAGCTCCCAGAAGACGTACAGCGTGATCAGGTCGTCGGCGAGGACGAGGGCGAGCATCGCCCCCGCGAAGGCGAGCAGGTTCCCGGCGAACCGGGCCAGCTGCGGCGTGTCGTCGCGGAAGTAGGAGGCGCAGTAGACGAGGACGAGGGCGCCGACGCCCGCGGCCATCAGGGCCATCAGCTCGGAGAGCGCGTCCAGGCGGAGGTCGGCGGAGACGTCGTAGTCCGCGATCCACTGCCAGGACCAGGTGACGGCCTCACCGGAGGCGGCGGTGTTCCACTGGGTGAGTGCCCAGACGGTGGCGGCGACGGGAGGCAGCGCCAGCACGAGGAAGGCGCGCCTGCCGAGCCGGTGGACCAGCGGCCCCGCGAAGGCGGCCAGGACTAAGTGGCCGATGATGAGCCCGATCACAGCGTGGCGTCCGGGTCGAGCGGCGAGACAACCGAGATAGAGGGCACCAAATACAGATATATCGCCCCAGTGGATTCATCGGACCGGCACGCCGCACGCGATCCGGCACACCGAGGCCCGCGTCGGGCCCGAGGAAGCGTCAGCCGGGGACGCGGGGGCCGCTGTGAACGCAGGTGAAGGCGTTCCATGTGGTGCCACACTCGGAGAGTCCGGTAGCGACTGTCTTGACGCGATACTGAGGAAGAGTGTGGTTTCGGGTCCTGTGCGCGCATGCGGCATGACGTCGGGGCCGCCGCCGGCTCAGGGCAGCACGGCGATCCCGTCGATCTCGACCATCGCCTGTTCGTCCCAGAGCCGGGCCACCCCGATGACGGCCATCGCCGGGTAGTCGCGCCCGGCCGACCGGCGCCAGATCCGGCCGAGTTCGGCGGCGTGGGACCGGTAGTCGGCCACATCCGTGGCGTACACCGTGACGCGGGCCAGGTCGGCGGGGGCGCCGCCCGCCGCGTGCAGGGCGGTCAGCAGATTGGTGAGGGCGGTGGCGAACTGTTCGGGCAGGGTGGCGCCGACGACCTTGCCTTCCGGGTCGAGGGAGGTCTGCCCGGCCAGGAAGACCAGGTGGCCCCCAGTGGCGACGACGGCGTGCGAGAAGCCGGTGGGCGGCGGGAGTTCGGGCGGATTGATCCGGTGGGACGGGCTCATACGGGCGGCTCCTGAGTCTCCTCGGCCGCCGGCTGCCGGGCGGCGGCGGACGCGTACAGCTCCTTGGCGATGATGGCGCGCTGGACCTCGCTCGCACCCTCGTAGATCCGGGGCGCGCGGACCTCTCGGTAGAGGTGTTCGAGCAGATGGCCGCGGCGCAGGGCCCGGGCGCCGTGCAGCTGGACGGCGGTGTCGACGACGTACTGCGCGGTCTCCGTGGCGTACAGCTTGGCCATGGCGGCGCGGCGCGGCACGCCGCTCTCCCCCGCGTCGTAGGCCGCGGCCGCCGCGTACACCAGGAGGCGGGCGGCCTCGGTGCGGACGGCCATCTCGGCGACCTGGTGGGAGACGGCCTGGAGGTCGCTCAGGGGGCCGCCGAACGCGGTGCGGCGGGCGGTGTGGTCCACGGTGGCGTCGAGGGCGGCGCGGGCCATCCCGACGGCGAAGGCGCCGACGCTGGGGCGGAAGAGGTTGAGGGTGTCCATCGCGACCCGGAAGCCCCGGTCCCGCTCGCCGAGGACGTCGTCGGCGGTGACCGGAACGCCGTCGAACTCCAGGGTGCCGATGGGGTGCGGGGAGAGCATGTCGAGGGCGGAACCGGTCAGTCCGGGGCGGTCGGAGGGGACGAGGAACGCGGTGATCCCGCGTGAGCCGGCGCCGGGGGTGGTGCGGGCGAAGACGGTGGCGAAGTCGGCCTCGGGGGCGTTGGAGATCCAGCACTTCTCGCCGGTGAGCCGCCAGCCGCCGGGGGTGGGTTCGGCGGCCAGGCTCAGGGCCCCGGCGTCGGACCCCGCGCCCGGCTCGCTCAGCGCGAACGCCGCGACCGCCCGCCCCGCCCGGACCCCGGGGAGCCAGCGTGCGCGGTGGGCGGGGGTGCCCGCCTGGACGATCGGCGTGGTGCCCAGGCCCTGGAGGGCGAGCGCGGTCTCGGCCTCGGTGCAGCCCCGGGCCAGGGACTCCCGCAGCAGACACAGGTCCAGCGCGCCGGAGGAGAACAGCCGCTCCAGCAGGCCCAGCTCACCGAGGGCGGCCAGCAGGGGGCGGTTGACGCGCCCGGCCTCTCCTTTCTCCGCCAGCGGGCGCAGCTGCTGTTCGGCGAGGGTGCGCAGCTCCTCGCACCAGGCGGTTTGTTCCGGTTCGAGGGAGAATGCCGTCATGGCGACGCCTCTCTTGTCGCGTCTGTTGCTCTGTCGCATCCCTGGCTTATCGCGAACTGTTGACTACCGTCACCCAAACGATACGCTCCGAAGGCGACAAGGGGGCGATCCTTCATGGAGCCGAATTCCTCGCCGAACACGCCCACAGCCGCCGCCGACGCGTCCGTACGCGTCCCCGGTGCGCACACCGACACGTTCGCACGCGACCATCTGCCACCGCCGGAGCAGTGGCCGGAGCTCCTCCTGGACGATCCCGGGCCGCGTTACCCCGACCGGCTCAACTGCGGGTACGAGCTGCTGGACCGCACGGTGCAGGAGCGGGGCCCGGGCCGTCCCGCGCTGCGCTCCGGTGACGGGGGCGTCTGGAGCTACGGCGAGCTGCGGGAGACGGTGGACCGCATCGCCCACGTGCTCACCGCCGACCTGGGCGTGGTGCCCGGCAATCGGGTGCTGCTGCGCGGGCCCACCACGCCCTGGCTGGCCGCGTGCTGGCTCGCCGTCATGAAGGCGGGCGCGGTCGCGGTGACCGTACTGGCGCAGGCGCGGGCGGGTGAACTGGCCACCATCTGCTCGCTGGCCCGGGTGAGCCACGCGCTGTGCGACATCCGTTCGGCCGAGGACCTGGAGGAGGCGGCGGGCCCTGCAGGGGCGGACGTGGGCGGTCTGCGGACGACCCTGTTCGGCGGCGACGGCCCCGGCGACCTGACCCGGCTGGCGGCCGCGCACGCCGGTTCCGGCCCGTACAGGGCGGTCGACACGGCCGCCGACGAGGTCGCCCTCATCGCGTTCACCTCGGGGACCACCGGGCGCCCCAAGGGCTGTATGCACCTCCACCGGGACCTGCTCGCCATCGCCGACACCTTCTCCCGCCAGGTGCTGCGACCGCTCCCCGACGACGTGTTCGCGGGCAGCCCGCCGCTCGGCTTCACCTTCGGCCTCGGCGGGCTGCTGGTCTTCCCGCTGCGGGCCGGGGCCTCGACGCTGCTGCTGGAGCAGGCGGGACCGCAGCACCTGCTGCCCGCGCTGGTCCGGCACCGGGTCTCGGTCCTCTTCACCGCGCCGACCGCCTACCGCACGATGCTCGGCCGGCTCGACGGCCATGACCTCTCCGCCCTGCGCCGCTGCGTGTCGGCCGGGGAGAACCTGCCCGCGGCGACCTGGCAGTCCTGGTTCGAGGCGACCGGGCTGCGCATCATCAACGGCATCGGGGCCACCGAGCTGCTGCACATCTTCATCTCCGCCGCCGACGACGCCATCCGCCCCGGCACCGTCGGCGTCCCCGTGCCGGGCTGGCAGGCAAAGGTGGTCGACGAGCACGGCGAGGAACTGCCAGACGGCGAGGCGGGGCTCCTCGCCGTGCTCGGCCCGGTCGGCTGCCGCTATCTGGCCGACCCCCGGCAGACGGAGTACGTCCGGCACGGCTGGAACATGACCGGCGACACGTTCGTCCGCGAACCGGACGGCTACTTCCGCTACGTGGCCCGCGCCGACGACATGATCATCTCCTCCGGCTACAACATCGCGGGCCCCGAGGTGGAGGACGCCCTGCTAGGCCATCCGGAGGTCGCGGAGGCGGCCGTGGTGGGCCGGGCGGACGAACTGCGCGGGGAGATCGTGGTGGCGCACGTGGTGCTGACGGAGGGCTCGGAGCAGACGGCCGACTCGCTGCGCGCTCATATGAAGGCCTGCCTGGCCCCGCACAAGTGCCCGCGCGCCTTCGTCTTCGAACAGTCCCTGCCACGCACCGCGACCGGCAAGCTCCAGCGGTTCCTGCTCCGGGACCGGCACCTCTAGAGTGATCACGTGGCCGAGCTGCGCACCCCCCGTTCCCTGATCATCACGCTCTACGGCGCATACGGCCGTCCGGCGGACGGCTCACCCTTCGCGGTGGCCGAGCTGATCCGCCTGCTGCACGCCGTGGGCGTCGACGCCCCTTCCGTACGCTCCTGCGTCTCGCGGCTGAAGCGGCGCGGGCTGCTGGTCGCCGCGCGGGCGGCGGACGGCTCGGCGGGGTACGCCCTCTCGCCGGACGCCCGCCAGCTCCTCGACGACGGCGACGGGCGCATCTACGGCCGCCCGGCGCACCGGCTGGAGGACGGCTGGGTGCTCGCGGTCTTCACCGTCCCCGAGGCCGAACGCGCCAAGCGCCATCTGCTGCGCTCCCGGCTGGCCCGCCTCGGCTTCGGCACGGCGGCCCCCGGGGTGTGGATCGCCCCCGCCGGCCTCTACGAGGAGACCCGGCACACCTTGGAGCGGCTCGAACTCACCCCGTACGTCGACCTGTTCCGGGGCGACCACCTGGGCTTCGCCGCGACCCGCGCGTCGGTGGCCCGCTGGTGGGACCTGGACGCGGTGGCCCGCCTCCACCTGGACTTCCTGGACCTGCACGAACCGGTGCTCCGCGAGTGGGAGGCGACCTGGGAGACCGAGGAGGGCGCCCGCCCGCAGGAGGCCTACCGGGACTATCTGCTGGCTCTGGACTCCTGGCGCCAACTCCCTTACGCGGACCCCGGACTGCCGGAGGAGCTGCTACCGAAGGGCTGGCCGGGCGGGCGCTCGGCGGAGGTGTTCGGCAAGCTGCACGGGAGGCTGCGGGACGCCGGGGAGCGGTTCGTGCGGGTCAGGGACTGATGCTGTCGCGGCACGACCGCGCCTCGATCTCGGCGGCGCTCGGCTTGTGGCTGCTGATCCAGCCCGCATCCTCTTCGATGAGTGCCGGGAGGGACGTCTCGACATCCCTGATCCAACTGCTGGTCCCCACGTGCTTCTTGAGCCAGGACTCCAGCCTGCGGCAGTCCGCGGTGTGTCCCTTCGGCAGACCGATGCCGTAGTGCTGAGGAGCTCCTATCGTCACGTCCGGCACCACGCGCAGGCCCTCCTTCTCGTACTGCCGGGCGAAGCCGTAGAGGATGGCCTGGTCGGTGGAGACCGCCTTCACCTGACCGCCGATGAGCCGCTCGATGCAGTCCGACGCATCGGTCAGGGTGACCGGATCGGCGCCGGTGGTCTCCCTGATGCCGTCCAGGGCTTGGACCGAGGTGGTTCCCTGCCAGGTGCAAATCTGGCTGCCCCGCAGATCGGCCAGCCGCTCCACATCGGCGCCGTCCGGGCCGACGAGGAAGCCCTGCCGGGTCTTGAGGTAGGGCCCGACGAAGTCGATCTCGTCCATCCGTTCGGCGGTGATGGAGAACGACGCGATGGTCATGTCGGCCTTTCGCTGGAGCAGCTGGGTGACCCGGTCCCCCGAGGAGACGTCGACAGGCTCGCTGAAGTCGACGTCGATCTCCTCCTCGATGTGCTGGAACATGATGAAGTCCAGTCCGGAACGGTCGTAGTTCGAGGAGTACGACAGGCCGGGCAGGTCGTTGTGCATCGCGACCGTGATGCGCTTCACGCCGAGGAACTCCCGCTCCGGCTCCTTGGAGGAGCAGGCGGCAAGGCCCGCCAGCAGGACCAGCGTGGCGACGATGCCGAGCAGCCGGCCGGGCAGGGGCCGCGCCGAGCGCACGGCCGTGGAGGTGGGGGCCACGGTGTCCTCTCAGTCGTGAAGTACGGCGTCCGCGACGAACAGGTTCATCAGGCAGCCTTCTTCGGTCAGCAGCGTGATCTCCACGTCGATCGCGCCCTGCAGTCCGCCCAGGGGCAGATCGATCGTCTGGCCGCTGCGCACATCGTCGACGCGGGTACTGGCGTTCCCCAGCAGTTGGGCGGAGTAGCGGGTCTCCGGCGCGCAGAACTGAGCGGCCTTGGCGGCGTCCCGGACGGTGAGGGACAGCCGCAGCCGTGAGCGGTCGGCGGGGCTGTCGACCACGAGCCGCAGCTGGGAGCCGTCGGTGACCGTGCCGCCGCTGATGCGGCTCCGCCCGGTGACGTCGATCTCACCGTGGTCCGCAAGGTGATCCATGCCGACCACGCCGGCGAACGAGCAGATCAAGGCCGCCGCCGACATCAGGACGCGCCGGTGGGCCCGGGTGCCCCTCGCCGGCAGGACCAGCCGGACCAGCGCCAGGGCGACCGCGGTGCCGAGAGCGAGGTGGACCCAGAGGAACTGGCGCACAGGTCCGTCGGGGGCATGGATCAGCGCGTAGGCGCCGAGCGAGACGACCAGCAGGAAGGGCGGCCAGTTCCAGACGCTCCAGCGTTTCGCCTGGTCCGTGAAGTCGACGAAGTCTCCGAGGAACACGCTGAGGAACAGCTTGCCGACGAAGCCGATCGCCGGTGAGTTGGGCCCATGCGTGACGGTGTCGCCCCGCGCCGGCGGCTCGGCCGTCAAGCGGTTCCGCCGTCCGGGCCGCGGTTGAAGTGGAAGGTCGCCGTGCCCAGATGGCCGATCGCCGGGGAACTGTCCCCGTACGACGCAACGTATGTCCGGTCGCCCGCTCGGTACTCGCTGTGTACGGTCCTGATGGAGTGCGCCAGGGACCGGGTGCTCAGGTCGCCGCCGTCGGCCAGCCATTCCCCTATGGCACTCTCCAGGATCTCCCGCTCCCGCCGCGGCAGCTCCTCGATGGCCGTGGCCGCGGCGGCGTCCTGGCCGGTGAGGGGCGGGTCTCCGCTCCCCCGGTGCA
Source organism: Streptomyces sp. NPDC006261 (assembly GCF_040613515.1). Classification (NCBI taxonomy): domain Bacteria; kingdom Bacillati; phylum Actinomycetota; class Actinomycetes; order Kitasatosporales; family Streptomycetaceae; genus Streptomyces; species Streptomyces sp. NPDC006261. The sequence goes on along the minus strand of NZ_JBEXSI010000036.1, from coordinate 27,077 downwards.
GCACCACGCCGAGCAGTCTTCGCCCCCGCTCCACCGCACTGTCGGCGATGCGATCCCGAGCGGAGTCGACAACGGCCCCTGCCAAGGATGTGGCGGCGGCGCTCACGAACGGTGCGATGACAGCGGTGGCCGCCAGTAGTTCAGACATCTGCTCTCCCCCGAGTAGGAGACCTATTTTACTCGGATTTCCGTTCTGCAGAAGGGAATTGGCCCCACCGCACACCCTTCCTCACCCCAGCGCGAGCCGGGGCTTCGGTGCGTCCGGGCGGCCCGTGGGCGGGGGACGGCTGCCCGCGACGTACGGGAGGGGCCAGGGCGCGGCCGGGCCTGCGTAGCCCTGCTCGGCCGCAGCGTGCAGGGTCCAGTTCGGGTCGAATAGGTGCGGGCGGCCCAGGGCGCATAGGTCGGCGCGGCCCGCAAGGAGCAGGGAGTTGACGTCGTCCCAGGAGGAGATGGCGCCGACCGCGATGACCGGGACGTCCACCGTGTTGCGGATCCGGTCCGCGAACGGGGTCTGGTACGAGCGGCCGAACTCCGGGCGCTCCTCGGGCACCACCTGGCCGGTGGAGACGTCGATGGCATCGGCCCCGTGAGCGGCGAAGGCGCGGGCGATCTCCACGGCGTCCTGCGCGTCGGTGCCGCCCTCGGCCCAGTCGGTGGCCGAGATCCGGACGGTCATCGGGCTGCCCGTGGGCCAGACTTCGCGGACGGCGTCGAAGACTTCGAGGGGGAAGCGGAGCCGGTTCTCCAGCGGGCCGCCGTAGGCGTCGGTGCGGTGGTTGGTGAGCGGGGAGAGGAAGCCGGAGAGCAGGTAGCCGTGGGCGCAGTGGAGTTCGAGGAGGTCGAAGCCGGAGTCGGCGGCTCGGCGGGCGGCTTGCGTGAACTGCGCACGGATGTCGACTAGTTGAGCCACGTCGAGTGCCTGCGGCACCTGGCTGACGCCCGGTGTGTACGCGAGCGGGGAGGCGGCTTTCAACGGCCAGTTGCCGGTCTCCAGGGGCTGGTCGATGCCCTCCCACATCAGCCGGGTGGAGCCCTTGCGGCCGGAGTGACCGAGCTGGACGCCGATGGCCGCACCGGGGGCGGAGGCGTGGACGAAGTCGGTGATCCGGCGCCAGGCGGTGGCCTGTTCGTCGGTCCACAGACCCGTGCAACCGGGGGTGATACGGCCTTCGGGGCTGACGCAGACCATCTCGGTCATGGTGAGTCCGGCCCCGCCGAGCGCACGGGCGCCGAGGTGGACGAGGTGGAAGTCGCCGGGGAACCCCTCGGTGGCCGAGTACATGTCCATGGGGGAGACGACGACGCGGTTGCGCAGTTCGAGGCCGCGCAGCCGGAGCGGGGTGAACATCGGCGGAGTGGCGGGCGGGCAGCCGAACTCCGCCTCGACGGCGGCGGTGAAGGAGGCGTCGCGCAGCCGCAGGTTGTCATGAGTGACCCTGCGGCTGCGGGTGAGCAGGTTGAACGCGAAGCGGCGGGGCGGCTGGTCGACATAGGTGGCCAGCTCCTCGAACCAGCGCAGACTGGCCGCCGCCGCCCGCTGGGTGGAGGCGACGACCGGGCGCCGCTCGGCCTCGTACGCGGCCAGCGCGGCGGTCAGGTCCGGCTGTTCCCCGATGGAGGCGGCCAGGGCGAGGGCGTCCTCGACGGCGAGCTTGGTGCCTGAGCCGATGGAGAAGTGCGCGGTGTGGGCGGCGTCGCCGATGAGGACGGTTTTCCCGTGCGACCAGCGGGAGTTGGTGACCGTACGGAAGGTGAGCCAGCTGGACCTGTTAGCGCGCAGGGGGCGGCCGTCCAGGGCCTCGGTGAAGAACTTGGCGCAGCGGGCGGTGGATTCGGCCACGTCAGAGGTGTCGAGCCCGGCGGCCCGCCATACCTCGTCGCGCATCTCGACGATGACGGTGGAGGCGTCGGCGGCGTACGGGTAGCCGTGCAGCTGCATGACGCCGTGCGGGGTTTCGGCGATCTCGAAGCGGAAGGCGTCGAGTGCGAAGTCGGCGGCGAGCCAGATGTAGCGGTTGCGGTGTTCGGTGAGGGACGGGCCGAAGACCTCGGGGTGCGCCTGGCGGGTCGCGCTGTGTACGCCGTCGGCGGCGATGACCAGGTCGTGGTGGGCGGCCAGCTCGTCGGCAGGTGGGGCCGCGGCCCGGAAGCGGAGGTCGATGCCCAGGGCGGCGCAGCGCTCGTGCAGGATCTCCAGCAGCCGACGGCGCCCGAGGGCGGCGAAGCCGTGGCCGCCGGAGGTGTGGGTCCGGCCGCGGTGGACGATGTCGATGGTGTCCCAGCGGACGAACTCAGCTCTCAGTGCGCGGTAGACCTCGGGGTCGGCGTGTTCGATGCCGCCGAGGGTCTCGTCGGAGAGGACGACACCGAAGCCGAAGGTGTCGTCGGGGGCGTTGCGCTCGTACACGGTGATCTCGCGGGCCGGGTCGAGCCGCTTGAGGAGAGCGGCGGCGTAGAGACCGCCGGGGCCGCCGCCGATGACCGCGATGCGCCGCACAGGGGCCGGCATGGCCGCTACCGCCCCCGCCATTTCGGCGGCCGCTTCTCGGTGAAGGCGGCGTGGAACTCCGCGTAGTCCTCGCCGTGCATCAGCAGCGCCTGGGTGTTGGCGTCCAGCTCGACGGAGGCGGCGAGCGGCATGTCCAGCTCGGCGGTGAGCAGCGCCTTGGTCTGGGCGAGGGCGAGGGCGGGGCCGTCGGCGAGGCGTCGGGCCAGCTCGGCGGCGCGGGCGTCGGCCTGCCCCTCCTCGGCCAGCTCGCTGATCAGCCCGATCCGCTCCGCCTCGGGGGCCCGGACCGCGTCCCCGAGCATCAGCAGCCGGGTGGCGTGGCCGAGGCCGACCACCCGGGGGAGCAGATAGGCGGCGCCCATGTCGCCGCCGGAGAGACCGACCCGGGTGAAGAGGAAGGCGAAGCGGGCGGAGGGGTCCGCGACCCGGAAGTCGGCGGCGAGGGCGAGGACGGCCCCGGCTCCGGCGGCGGCCCCGTGGACGGCGGCGACGACCGGGAAGGGGCACTCGCGCAGGGCCCGTACGACCTGGCCGGTCATCCGGTTGAACTCCAGGATCGCGGCGGTGTCCATGGCGAGGGTGGCGCCGATGATCTCGTCGACGTCGCCGCCGGAGCAGAAGCCGCGCCCCTCACCGGCGAGCACGAGGGCGCGCGCGGAGCGTTCCCGGGTCAGCTCGGCGAGCAGGTCGCGCAGATCGGCGTAGGCACCGAAGGTGAGGGCGTTGAGTTTCTCGGGGCGGTTCAGTGTGACGGTCACCACACCGTCGTCCCGGGAGATCCGGAGATGGCGCCACTCCTCCACGCGCGGGGCGGAGCTGGGAAACGAGCTCATGAAGGGGTTCCCTTCAGCATTCGGGCGGGTTGCCGACCGTGCGCTGGTCGCGTTCCACCGCCGAATTTATCACTCGTATGTGACTGTCGTCACGAGGTCGCGATACGCCAACCGTGAGACCGTTATGGCGAAAGTCCTGTTTGCACCGGTCGACCGCCTCTATGGCCAGGGCCGCGCGGTTCGTAAGGTTGACCCCAGGAAGTCTCGATTCGCGATGCCGATGAGCCGAGTGGGTCGAGTACACCGGCGAGGAGGCGAGAGAAGGCTCCGAGACGGGAGAGTCCGATGAGGAGTCGAGAAGCCCCGACGAGCCGAGAAGTCCCGCTACAAGGAAGTCCCGCTCCCGAACGGAACCCCGCCGTGCCGCCCGATGTCCCTGTTCCCGCCTCCTGGCGGATCGCCCTGCCGCACTCCACGGCAGCCGTGCCGATCGCCCGCGCCCTCGTCCGTACCGCCCTGTCGGACATCCACGCCCCGGCGGACAGCGACACCGCCGAGCTGCTCACCGCCGAGCTGGTCGCGAACGCGGTCGAGCACACGGTGAGCAGCGAGCCGATCGAGCTGGTCGTGGAGCTGCTGCCCACCGGCTGCCAGGTCGAGGTGCACGACCACGACCCCGCCCCGCCCGGTGACCTGTCCCGGCCGCAGCCCGGTTACGAGGTCGATCCCTGGCAGGAGCACGGGCGCGGACTGCTGCTGATCCGGACCCTCAGCTCCGCCTGCGGTCACCGCACCACGGAGCACGGCAAGGCCGTCTGGTTCACGCTTCCGGCGATACCGTCCCAGCCGGGTCCGTCCCCGGAGAGCTGACCAGCCGGGACCGCCGCCGCCCGTAGCAGGCGTAGAGCAGCGAACCGGCGGCGAGGAAGACTGCGAACTGGACCCAGGTCGTCCAGCCGGTCCCGTACATCAGATACAGGCAGAACACGACGCCGAGCACCGGGCTCACCGGGTAGAGCGGCACCCGGAAGGTGCGCTGCAGCTCGGGGTTGCGGCGGCGGAGCACCACGACGGCCACATTGACGGCGACCATGGTGGCGAGCGTGCCGATGGTCGTCAGGTTGACGACGACGTCCAGCGAGGCGAAGGCGGCCGGGACGGCGAAGACGCAGGCCACGATCCAGGTGTTGGCGACCGGGGTGTGGGTCTTGGGCGAGACGCGCTCGAAGACGCGCGGGATCAGCCCGTCGCGGGACATCGACATCAGGATGCGGGTCTGCCCGTACATCACGGCGAGCACCACCGAAGCGATGGCGACGACCGCGCCGAAGGCGATGATGCCGCCGCCCAGCGCGGAGTCGGTGACCTGGTTGACGACCAGCGAGAGGGCCGCGGGCTTGTCGGAGACGGCGTCCGCGCCGAGCGCGCCGATGGCCGAGAGCGCCACCGCGCAGTAGAGCAGCGTGACGACGCCGATGCAGATCAGGATGGCGATCGGAATGTTCCGGCGGGGGTTCTTGACCTCTTCGCCGGCGGTGGTGATCGCGTCGAAGCCGATGTAGGAGAAGAACGCCAGCGAGGCGCCCGCCGTGATCCCGCCGAGTCCGTGGCCCGCGAACGGCACGAGGTTGTCGTCCTGGTAGGCGGTGAACGCGATCGCGCAGAACGCCAGCAGGATGCCGATCTTCAGGACCGCCATGGCGGCCGTCGCGTTCGCGCTCTCCCGGACGCCGCGCACCAGCAGGGTGGCGGCCATCGCGATCACGACGATCGCCGGGAGGTTGATCACGCCGCCGTCGCCGGGTCCCGCGGACACGGCGGCGGGCAGCTGCCAGCCGACGAGGCTGTTCAGCAGCTCGTTGACGTACTGGCTCCAGCCCACCGCGACCGCGGAGACCGAGACGCCGTACTCCAGCATCAGGCACCAGCCGACGAGGAACGCCGTGCGCTCGCCGAGGGCGGCGTACGCGAAGGAGTACGAGCTCCCCGAAACCGGGATCGCGCTGCCCAGCTCCGCGAAGGAGAAGGCGGTGAAGATGCAGGTGATCGCCGCCAGGATGAACGAGATGACGACGGCGGGTCCGGCCTCCGCGACGGTGTCGGAGAGACCGACGAAGATGCCGGTGCCGACGATGGCCCCGACGCCGAAGCAGACGAGCTGGAAGAGGCCCATCGTCCGCTTGAGGCCGTGGCCCTCCAGGTCGCCGCCGGACTCGGCGATGAGCTGGTCGGGGCTCTTGCGGCGCGGTCCGGGCCGGGAGATACGGGGGTGCTTCGGGGTGCCGGGGGCCGGCAGGCCGGGGCTCATGCGGGACGTTCTCTTCTCTGGTGGCGCAGTGGGGGGACGGTCCCGTGCGCGCTTGGCGGCACGGGAAAGGGGCCCGGGCACGTCAGAGCCCGAACCCCACCAAGAGGCGACATCGTAGCCACCACCTCGCATGTTCACCCAATCGGGCGAATGGCCATGCGAACCCCGCCCGCAGAGGCGGCTACACCCCCGCCAGTGTCGCCACCAGCACGGCCTTGATCGTGTGCATCCGGTTCTCCGCCTGGTCGAAGACGACCGAGTGCGCCGACTCGAAGACCTCGTCGGTGACCTCCAGCTCGGTGAGGCCGTGGGCGGCGTGGACGTCCCGGCCGACCTGGGTGCCGAGGTCGTGGAAGGCGGGCAGGCAGTGCAGGAACTTCACGTCCGGGTTGCCGGTGGCCCGCAGGACGTCCATCGTCACGGCGTACGGCGCGAGCGCGGCGATGCGCTCGTCCCAGACCTCCTTGGGCTCCCCCATCGAGACCCATACGTCCGTGGCGACGAAGTCGGCGCCGCCGACGCCCTCGGTGATGTCCGCGGTGAGCGTGACCTTCGCGCCGCTGACCGCGGCGAGCTTCTCCGCCTGCTCCACGACGGAGGGGGCCGGCCAGTACATCTCGGGTGCGACGATCCGGATGTCCAGGCCGAGCAGGGCGCCGGTGATCAGGTAGGAGTTGCCCATGTTGAAGCGGGCGTCGCCGAGGTAGGCGAAGGCCAGCTCCGTGACGGGCTTGTCGCTGTGCTCCGTCATGGTCAGCACGTCGGCGAGCATCTGCGTGGGGTGCCAGTCGTCGGTGAGCCCGTTGAAGACGGGGACACCGCCGTACGCGGCGAGTTCCTCGACCACCTGCTGGCTGTCGCCCCGGTACTCGATCCCGTCGAACATCCGGCCGAGCACCCGGGCGGTGTCCTTCACCGACTCCTTGTGGCCCATCTGGGAGCCCGAGGGGTCCAGACAGGTGGTGGAGGCGCCCTGGTCGGCGGCGGCGACCTCGAACGCGCAGCGCGTACGGGTCGAGGTCTTCTCGAAGATCAGCGCGATGTTCTTCCGGCGCAGCCGCTGGACCTCGGCCCCGGCCTTCTTGGCCGCCTTCAGCTCACCGGCCAGCGCGACCAGGCCGAGGATCTCCTCGGCGGTGAAGTCCAGCTCCTTGAGGAAGGGGCGGCCGGTGAGGTCGATGGCCATGGTGACGGCTCCAGGGTGGGACGGGGCAGGGCGGAACAGGGATCGGCGTGCAGTCTGGAAGTCTATACGACCATGCGCATTCCTATACAGCCCCCTGGTCCGGAAACCGCCGCTCCTGTCTCGAAGGCGCTGGTACTACACAGGGTCCCGCACCACCGGACAGCTCATGCAGCGCGGTCCGCCCCTCCCTCGGCCCAGCTCGCTGCCCCGGATCTCGATGACCTCGATGCCCTGCTTGCGCAGATAGGTGTTGGTGGTCGCGTTCCGCTCGTACGCCACGACGACGCCCGGTTCGACCGCCAGGACGTTGCAGCCGTCGTCCCACTGCTCCCGCTCCGCCGCGTGCACGTCCTGAGTCGCGGTGAGCACCCGGATCGAGTCGAGGCCCAGCGCGGCGGCGATGGCGCGGTGCATGTGCTCGGGCGGGTGGTCGGTGACCTTCAGCTCGCGGGGGCCGCTGCCCGGCTCGATCGTGTACGAGCGGAGCATGCCGAGCCCGGCGTACTGGGTGAACGTATCGCCGTCGACCATCGTCATCACCGTGTCCAGGTGCATGAACGCGCGGCCCTTGGGCATGTCGAGCGCCACGATCGTGCGGGCCGAACCGGCGTCGAAGAGGCCCCGGGCCAGCATCTCCACCGCCTGCGGGGTGGTGCGCTCGCTCATCCCGATCAGGACCGCCCCCTGCCCGATGACCAGGACGTCACCGCCCTCGATCGTGGACGGGTAGTCGTCCTGCCCCTCCGACCAGTGGTGGAAGACGCCCGCCTCCGGTCCGGTGAAGAGCGGGTGGTGGCGGTAGATCGCCTCGAAGTGGACGGTCTCGCGCTGCCGGGCGGGCCAGCGCATCGCGTTGATGGACACCCCGTCGTAGATCCAGGCGGAGGTGTCGCGGGTGAAGAGGTGGTTGGGCAGCGGGCCCAGCAGGAAGTCGTCCAGGTCCATCACATGGAAGCGGACCGAGGTCGGCTCGCTGTGCCGCTCGAGGAACTCGCGCTTGGTCATCCCGCCGACCAGCGCCTCCGCGAGCTCGGACGAGGGCAGCTCCTCGAAGGCGGCGCGCAGGTGCTCGGTGGCGAGCGGCCCGTACTCCTTCTCGTCGAAGACCCGGTCGAGCACGAGCCGCCGGGCGACGGGGATGTCCAGGGACTCCCGGAGGAGGTCGCCGAAGAGGTGGACCTCCACTCCCCGGTCACGCAGGACGTCGGCGAACCCGTCGTGCTCCTGCCGGGCCCGGCGCACCCACAGCACGTCGTCGAAGAGGAGCGCGTCCTTGTTGCGGGGGGTCAGCCGCTTCAGTTCCAGATCGGGGCGGTGCAGTATGACGCGGCGCAGCCGCCCGGCTTCGGAGTCGACATGGAATCCCATGTCTTCATCCTCACCGGGCGGAGCACCGTTCACCCCGCGAATCGCCCACCGTTCGGAGCTGCTCTCGGAGCCGGGCCGGACTAGAGCCGGGGGTCCACCGGCTCCGACTCCAGGGCCAGAACGGCGAAGACCGCCTCGTGGACCCGCCACAGCGGCTCGCCCTCCGCCAGCCGGTCCAGCGCCTCCAGGCCGAGCGCGTACTCCCGCAGCGCGAGCGAGCGCTTGTGGCCGAGGAAACGGGAGCGCAGGCGCTCCAGGTTCTCCGGGCGGGTGTACTCGGGACCGTAGATGATGCGGAGATACTCCCGGCCGCGCACCTTGATGCCGGGCTGGACCAGGCGGCCCCTGGCGTCCCGGACGAGGGCGCCGAGCGGCTTGACGACCATGCCCTCTCCACCGCGCCCGGTCATCTCCAGCCACCAGTCGACGCCCGCGCGGACGGACGCCTCGTCGGCGGGGTCCACGACGAGCCGGCGGGTGACCTGGAGCAGCCCCGTCGGGTCGTGCTCGACGAGGCGGTCCAGCCAGGCCAGCTGCTCGTCGTGCGGGACGGCGGCGAGCGAGCGGCCTTGGACGGCGAGGATCTGGAACGGTGCGAGACGCACCCCGTCCAGCCCTTCGGTGGACCAGCAGTAGCGCCGGTACGCATCGGTGAACGCGGCCGCGTCCTCGGCCCGGCCGTGCTGCCGCCCGGCGAGGTCGCCGAGGTCGACGCCACGGGCGGTGGCCTTCTGCAGGGCGGCGAGGGCGGAGGGGAACACCGCGCCGGAGGCCGCGCCGACCGCGGCGTACTGCGAGCGCAGCAGTCCGCCGGCCTTGAGCGACCACGGCATCAGCTCGGCGTCCAGGAGCACCCAGTCGGTGCCCCACTCCTCCCAGAGCCCGGCCGCGGTGACGGCCGCACGCAGTCGGCCGAGGATCACCTCGGTCAGGGCCCTGTCGTCCAGGAAGGGGCGCCCGGTACGGGTGTGGAGGGCGCCGGTCGGACCGGCCGTGCCGAAGCGGGCGGTCGCGGCGGCGGCGTCCTTGCAGACCAGGGCGACGGCTCGGGAGCCCATGTGCTTCTCCTCGCACACCACCCGCTCCACGCCGTCCGCGCGGTACTGCGCGAACGCCTCGGCCGGGTGCTCAAGGAAACCCTCGTCCCGGGAGGTGGCGGTGGGCGCCATGGTCGGCGGGAGGTAGGCGAGGAGCTGCGGGTCGACGGCGAACCGGCTCATCACTTCGAGCGCGGCCGCCGCGTTCTCCTCGCGCACGGCGACGCGGCCCATGTGCCGGGTCTCCACGATCCGGCGGCCCTGGACATCGGCCAGGTCCAGCGGCCTGCCCTCCCGGCCCCCGGGCGCCTCGGTGGTCAGCGGCCTGGTGGGCTCGTACCAGACCTTCTCGGCCGGTACGTCGACGAGTTCGCGCTCCGGCCAGCGCAGCGCGGTCATCTTCCCGCCGAAGACCACGCCGGTGTCCAGGCAGATGGTGTTGTTGATCCAGGAGGTGGCGGGCACCGGGGTGTGGCCGTAGACCACGGCGGCGCGGCCCCGGTAGTCCTCGGCCCACGGGTAGCGCACGGGCAGGCCGAACTCGTCGGTCTCGCCGGTGGTGTCCCCGTACAGCGCGTGCGAACGGACCCGGCCCGAGTTGCGGCCGTGGTACTTCTCCGGCAGACCGGCGTGGCAGACCACCAGGTTGCCGCCGTCCAGCACGTAGTGGCTGACCAGACCGTCGATGAACTCCCGCACCTGCTGCCGGAACTCGGGGTGCGCGGCGTCCTCGCGCTCCAGCTGCTCGACGGTCTCGGCGAGGCCGTGGGTCTGCTGGACCTTGCGGCCCGCGAGATAGCGGCCGAGCTTGTTCTCGTGGTTGCCCGGCACGCACAGCGCGTTGCCCGCCGCGACCATGGACATGACGCGGCGCAGCACGCCCGGGCTGTCGGGGCCCCGGTCGACGAGGTCGCCGACGAAGACGGCCGTACGCCCTTCGGGGTGGGCGCCGTCCACGTAACCGAGTTTGCCGAGCAGGGTGTCCAGCTCGGAGCGGCAGCCGTGGATGTCGCCGATGATGTCGAAGGGGCCGGTGACGTGGCGCAGGTCGTTGTAGCGGCGCTCCAGCACCACTTCGGCCCTCTCGGCCTCCTCTTCGGTGCGCAGGACGTGCACCTTGCGGAAGCCCTCGCGCTCCAGGCCGCGCAGCGAGCGCCGCAGCTCGCGGCGGTGGCGCTGGATGACATGGCGGGGCATGGAGGCGCGGTCGGGGCGGGCCGCGTTGCGGGCGGCGCAGACCTCTTCGGGAAGGTCGAGCACGATGGCGATGGGCAGCACGTCGTGCTCGCGGGCCAGCCGGACGAGCTGCTTGCGGCTCTCGGACTGGACGCTGGTGGCGTCGATGACGGTGAGCCGTCCGGCGGCCAGGCGCTTGCCGGCGATGTAGTGGAGCACGTCGAAGGCGTCGCCGCTGGCGCTCTGGTCGTTCTCGTCGTCGGCGACGAGGCCCCGGCAGAAGTCCGAGGAGACGATCTCGGTGGGCTTGAAGTGCTTGCGGGCGAAGGTGGACTTGCCCGATCCGCTGGCGCCGATGAGGACGACGAGGGAGAGGTCGGTCACCGGCAGGGTGCGGGCGGCGGTGCCGGTGGTGGTGTCGGTGCTGGTGCTGTCGTCGTTCATCATGCGGCTTCCGCCTCCTTCTTCTTCCCGGGCTTGTTCTCGGTGGCTTCCGTGCTCAGGGTGAAGACGGCCAGCTGGGTGGGCGGGCCGACCTCCGGGTCGTCCGGGCCGACGGGCAGATGGGCGACGGTGTACCCGTGGCGTTCGGCCACCTCCCCCGCCCACTCCCGGAATTCGGCCCTCGTCCACTCGAAGCGGTGGTCCCCGTGGCGCACATGCCCGGCCGGGAGGCTCTCCCAGCGGGGGTTGTACTCCACGTTCGGCGTGGTCACGAGCACCGTGCCCGGCCGCGCCGAGCCGAAGACCGCGTACTCCAGCGCGGGCAGCCGGTCCAGGTCCAGGTGCTCGATGACCTCGCTGAGCACGGCGGCGTCGTAGCCCTTGAGCCGCTTGTCCGTGTAGGTGAGGGAGCCCTGCTGGAGGGTGACCCGGTCCGCCTGCTGCTCCCCCATCCGGTCCAGCTTCAGCCGGCGGGAGGCGATGGTGAGGGCGCGCATCGACACGTCGACGCCGACGATCTCGGTGAAGCGCACGTCCTTGAGGAGCGCCCGCACCAACTGGCCCTGGCCGCAGCCCAGGTCGAGCACCCGGTGCGCCCCGGCCCCGCGCAGCGCTTCGAGGATCGCGGTGCGCCGGTGCTCGGCGAGCGGGACCGGCTTCTCCTCGGTGTCGGTGCTCTCGTCCACCGCGTTGTCGACGCTGTCCACGTCGAGGTCGTCCGACTCCGCGAGCCGGACCAGCTCCAGGGCCTGGTCGGCCCGGCGGGTCAGCCCCCAGCGGTGGGCGAGATAGCGCCGGGTGATGAGGGGGCGCTCGGGGTGGTCGGCCAGCCAGCCCTCACCGGCCCGCAGCAGCTTGTCCACCTCGTCGGGCGCGACCCAGTAGTGCTTGGCGTCGTCGAGGACCGGCAGCAGGACGTAGAGCTGGCGCAGGGCGTCGGCGAGCCGCAGCTCCCCCTCCAGCACCAGGCGTACGTAGCGCGACGCACCCCACGCGGGGAACTGCTCGTCCAGCGCCACCTCCGCCACCTCGACCCGCTCCCAGCCGAGCGGGACGAACAGCTTGCGCACCAGCTCCGCACCGCCCCGGGCGGGCAGCGCGGGCACCTCGATCCGCAGCGGCAGAGGCGCCCCGGCCCGCTCGGGCAGGGCGCGGCATACACCGCCCAGCGCGGACTTGAACACCGTGGCGAGGGCGACCGAGAGCAGCGAGGAGGCCGCGTAGGGGCGGTCGTTGACGTACTGCGCGAGCGCCGCGTCGGGCGCACCGCCCCGGCCCCTCCCCTTGCCGCGCCGCACCAGTGCCACCGGATCCACCTCCAGCAGGAGTGCGGCCGTGCAGCGCTCGGCGGACGCCTCGGGGTAGAACACGTGCGCGGTGCCGTGCGAGGTGGAGAACGCCTGCGCCCGGTCGGGGTGCTTGTGCAGCAGGAAGCCGAGCTCCGTGGCGGGGCGGTCGGGAGTGCCGGTCGTACTGATTGTCAGGAACACCTGTCCGAGTATGGTCCCCATCCCGCGCCCCTCACCAAGCATTTTCAGGGCCCCGGCAGCCCAGCTCCGTTTCTCCTTCAGAGCTCCAGCAGCCCAGCCAGCTCCTTGATCCGGTCCGGCCCCACCCGGCAGCAACCGCCGACGAGCCGCGCCCCGGCCCCGGTCCAGGCCCGTACCCGCCCCGGGTCGAAGGTGCTCGCCCCGGTCCATCCCCTCCCTTCGGCGTCCCAGCCCTCCCCGCTGTTCGGGTAGACCACGGCCGGCTTGCCCGTGACCTCCACCGCCACCCGCACCGCTTCCTCCGCCTCGGCGGGGTCGCAGCAGTTGACTCCGACGGCCACCACCCGCTCCCGCCCGGCGGCCACCGCGAACGCCTCCTCCAACGGCTGCCCGGCCCGGGTCCGCCCGCCCGCCACGCTGTACGAGAGCCAGATCGGCAGCCCGGTCTCCTCGGCCACCCGCACCACCGCCTCGGCCTCGTCCACGTCGGGCACCGTCTCCAGCGCCAGGACGTCGGGGCCCGCCTCGGCGAGCGCCGCCACCCGGGGGCGGTGGAAGCGCTCCAGTTCCGGGACGGTGAGCCCGTACCGCCCCCGGTACTCACTGCCGTCCGCGAGCATCGCCCCGTACGGGCCGACCGAGGCGGCGACCCAGACCTCCCGCCCGGGGTCGGCCCGGCGGGCCGCGCCGGCCGCCCGCCGGGCCAGCTCCACACTGCGGGCGAGGAGCGCCCCGGTCCGCTCGGGACCGATCCCGTGGCGCCCGAACCCCTCGAAGGTGGCCTGGTAGCTGGCCGTGATGAGGACCTGCGCTCCGGCGCGCAGATACGCCAGGTGGGCGGCCTCGACCTGCTCCGGGGCATCGGCCAGCAGCCGGGCCGACCACAGGGCGTCGGCGAGGTCGCACCCCTGTGCTTCCAGCTGGTTGGAGAGGCCGCCGTCCAGCAGGACGGGTCCTTCCGCCAGCGCTTCGGCGAGCGTACGGCCAAAGTTCACGGCCATCTCCTCCTCGTCCGTATCCGTCCGTCTGCCGAGCAGACGCGGGTCAGGTCGGTCAGGTCCGTCAGGTCGGTCAGGTCAGCTGGGACTGGATCTGCGAGGAGATCAGTTCCAGGTGGTCCAGGTCGCCCAGGTCGAGGGCCTGGAGGTAGATCCGGGAGCAGCCGATCGCCGCATACCGACCGATCTTGTCGACCACCTCGGCGGGCGAGCCGGCCAGTCCGTTGGCCTTCAGCTCCTCCACGTCCCGGCCGATGGCCGCTGCCCGCCGGGCCACCTCGGCGTCGTCCTTGCCGGTGCAGACGACCAGGGCGTTGGAGTACACCAGGTCGTCCGGATCGCGCCCGAACGCCTTCGCCGCGGCCCTGACCCGGCCGAACTGCTTCTCGCTGTCCTCCAGCGAGGCGAAGGGGATGTTGAACTCGTCCGCGTACTGCGCGGCGAGGCGCGGGGTGCGGGTCGCGCCGTGGCCGCCGATCAGGACGGGCACCTTGGCCTGGGCAGGCTTCGGCAGCGCGGGCGAGTCGGTGAGCTGGTAATAGGTGCCGTCGTAGCTGAAGGTCTTGCCGACCTCCGTCGCCCACAGACCGGTGACGATCGCCAGCTGCTCCTCCAGCCGGCCGAACTTCTCCTTCGGGAACGGGATGCCGTAGGCCCGGTGCTCCTCCTCGAACCAGCCCGCCCCCAGGCCCAGTTCGACCCGGCCGCCGGACATCTGGTCGACTTGGGCCACCTGGATGGCGAGCACGCCGGGCAGCCGGAAGGTGCCCGCCGTCATCAGCGTGCCGAGCCGGATCCGGTTGGTCTCGCGAGCGAGGCCGGCCAGCGTGATCCAGGCGTCGGTCGGGCCGGGCAGACCGTCGCCGGAGCCCATGCGGAGGTAGTGGTCGGAGCGGTAGAAGGCGTCGAAGCCGAGGTCCTCGGTGGCCTTGGCGACGGTGAGCAGGGTGTCGTAGTCGGCCCCTTGCTGGGGCTCGGTGAAGATTCGAAGATCCATGCACCCATCCTGCCCCTTCGGCGGCGCCTCTTCCTCAGGGCCCCGCCGCCGAGGGGGCGGGGCCCCGTATCCCGCCGTAGGGGCCATCGCGCTCCCGCTCCCGCTCGGCCAGCCGTCTCAGCAGCCCGTGCACCCGGTCCAGCGACTCGTCGGCGGCGTCCATGGCTTCGATGCACTGCCAGTAGAGCCCGTCCTCCCCCGTGTCGCAGGCCACCGAGACCAACGCGATCCCGGCCTCGCCGAGGAGCAGCGCCAGGCCCGTCAGGGCCGCCCGCACATCGGCGATCCCGGAGAGCTGCGCCGCCCGTGTGCCCCGGGAGAGGACCGCCGGGTGGTCCGGCGCCGCGCACCCGCCGCCGATCTCACCGAGGGCCCGTGCCTCGCCCCGTAACTCCATCGGGCCGAACAGCGCCAGTCGGCTGCCGACCGTCCTCGCGAGGGCCTGGGCCTGCCAGGCCTCCGCCACCACGTCCAGCGCGCCCCGGCTCTCGGCCAGCGCCCGCCGACCCGTCTCGATGAGTCGCTCCGCTTCCATGTGTTTCCCCCGTCATCACGAAAACCCGCTCACCTCTTTCATTACCCACAGTGAGGTAAATGGCACCGGAAGGCCAGAGGAAATCGGAAATCTGTGGACACAAAATCGATTGCGGATAAGTCGATCACTCCGAAGAGTGACGATCCTGGGGTTCCGAGGGGCTCGGCGCGGGGAAGCGCTTCTCGTTCCGGTCCATCTTGGCCGCCAGCGCCTGCAGCGGATCGATGCCCAGCACCTCGCAGAACTGGAGGAGATAGGCGAGTACGTCGGCGACCTCGTCGGCCACGCGGTGGGCCGCTTCGGGCTCGTCCATGATCCGGGCGGACTGTTCGGGCGTCAGCCACTGGAAGATCTCGACCAGTTCGGACGCCTCGACGCTGAGGGCGGCCACCAGATTCTTCGGGGTGTGGTACTGCCCCCAGTCCCGCACCGCAGCGAACGCGGCCAGCCGTCGCTGGAGTTCTGCCACATCGAGTTCTGTCACGGCCCCAGGTCTACCACCGCCGCCCCGGCCACCGCCGTCCCGGGCCGCCGTCCCGGACAACGCCGCCCCGGACGCCCCCCGAGGGGCGTCCGGCGGCGAGGCCGACGAGGAGGGGCGGAAGGAGGGAGGACTACGACTGGGCGAGCCCGGCCGGAGTGACCCCCTCGACCTCCATGCCCTCCGGAGCCAGCAGGAAGACGTTCCGGTCGACGCGGTGCATACCGCTGCCGAGCCCGAAGACCACGCCGCTGCTGAAGTCGAGGATCCGCTTGGCGACGTCCGTCTCCGCCGCCGTCAGGTCGAGCAGCACCGGAACCTGGGCGACCAGGTACTCCGCGACCTCGCGGGCGTCCGCGAAGACCTGCACCCGCAGCACCACGAGGCGGCGCTGTTCGGCCACCCGCTCGTCCGGGACCGTGCGGTGGTCGATCCGGGACGGCCACTCGTCGCGGCCGCGCAGGGGTACGACCTGGGCGAGCCCCTCCCACTGTTCGTCGGTGGCGTCATACCTGTCGTACCTGTCGTACCTGCTCACAGGGCCACCCCGTCGTCAAGCCGGTCGAATTCGCGCCGGCTGCGCTCACTGTTCATCGGGCAATCCTCTCGTCCCTCACTCGTTCGGCGTACCAACGACACGGCGAAGGGCCGGATCGAGTCGCTCTCACACCGTGCTGAGCCCGCTCACCATGCTGGACTCTCACACCGTGCTGGACTCTCACACCGTGCTGGACTCTCACACCGTGATGGACTCTCACACCGTGATGACCTGGACCCCCGCCTCGCCGAACCGGTCCCTCGCCTCCGCCGTGATGTGCGCGTCGGTGACCAGCACATCGACAAGGCCGAGGTCGCAGACCCGGGCGAAGGCCCGCCTGCCGATCTTCGAGGAGTCGGCGGCGACCACCACCCTCTGCGCCCGCTCCGCCAGGAGCCGGTTGACGCTGGCCTCGCCCTCGTGGTGGACGTAGGCGCCGCGTTCGATGTCGATGGCGTTCACCCCGAGGACGGCGACGTCGAGCGTGATCTCGTTCATCACGCCGACGGCCAGCGGGCCGGTCAGTTCGTACGACTGCGGCCGGGCCACGCCGCCCGTGACGACCATCTTGATCTGCGGCCGGATCGCCAGCTCGCTCGCGATGTTCAGCGCGTTGGTCACGACGGTGAGCGTCGGCTGCCCGCCCGCCACCGTGGTCTCGCCGACGATGTCGGGGCGGACCGCCAGCGCGCGGGCCACCTCGGTCACCGTCGTACCGCCGGTCAGGCCGACCACCTCGCCGACAGCGACCAGGCCGGAGACCGCACGGCCGATGGCCTGCTTCTCGGGGGCGTGGCGGCCGGTCTTGTAGCGGAGCGCCAGCTCGTAGGAGACGCCGTGCGCGACCGCTCCGCCCCGGGTGCGGGTGAGCAGGTGCTGTTCGGCGAGCTGGTCCAGGTCGCGGCGGATGGTCGCGGCCGATACGGCGAGCGCGGCCGCCGCCTCCTCGACCTCCACCCTGCCGTGCTTGCCGACCAGTTCCAGCAGCGCGTCCCACCGGGCGTCCCTGGCCACGTGCGTCTCCTTCACCGTCCGGTGCCGGGCTCCGCGCTTCCCGGGAACGCGGTCGCCGGTGGCCGGACCGCCGCAAGCGTCGCACAGGAGCCCGGCGCTCACCCAGTTCCGGTCCCGTCCGGGGCCGCACGCCGAGGTCCGGGTCGGGAGGCGGAGCGGGGGCCCGACCCGGAGCGCCCCGCCACCTGCCCGGCCGGTGGTGCCGGCCCAGACCTGAGGAACGATGGAGGGCAGGAGGCGGCCGACGCCCCTCCGGGCACCCGGCGCCCCACGCGGAGGGCCTTCATGCACCTCGCACTGTCAGTCGCTGCCGAGGGGCCGAAGGGCGGCGTCTCGGGCTGGGCCACCGGACTGGTCGAGACGTTCGGCGGGCCGGGCGCCGGGACGGCCATCGCCCTGGAGAACCTGTTCCCTCCGCTGCCGAGCGAGATCATCCTCCCGCTGGCCGGGTCCCCCGTGTCGCAGGGCGTGCTCGCCTGGCCTCAGCGCTGTTCTGGACGACGCTCGGCTCGGTCGTCGGGGCGGTGGCGCTGTACGGGCTCGGAGCCGTCTTCGGCCGGGAGCGGATGCACGCCCTCCGGGCCAAGCTGCCGCTGGTCAAGCCTTCGGACCTGGTGCGCACGGAGGATTGGTTCGCGCGGCACGGCACCAAGGTGATCCTGCTGGGCCGCACGGTGCCGGTCTTCCGGAGCCTGATCTCGGTACCCGCGGGTGTGGAGCGCATGCCGCTGCCGTTGTTCGTCGGGCTGACGACCGCGGGCAGCTCGGTGAGGAACACCGTGCTGGTGCCGGCGGGTCACTGGCCCGGCGGCAGCTGGGACGTCGACGGGACGTACGTCGGGCTCATGTCCAAGGTCGTAGTCGGGGTGGCAGTGCTGGCGCTGACCTGGTACGTCGTGACGCGCGTCCGGGGCCGCGAGGACTCCCGGCGCGGCGAGTGACGGACGACGCCGGCCCGTACGCCATCGCCTTCCGGCACCGCCCACCCCCGGACACCGCCCGGCGCTCCCGGACGCCGTGGCGCCGGGAGTACCGCTACCGCTCGGCGGTGGCCGGGGCGCGGCCGCCGGCTCAGGACTCCTCGAAGTAGGCGTCCAGCACTGCGTCCAGCTCAGCCGGCCACTCCTTGAGCTGCGCCCGGCTCGCCGCCTCGACCTCGGCGTTGAACCAGCGGCGGGTCGACAGGTGCACGGTCACGGTGAACCGGCGGCCGAAGCGGGCGGGATGCATCTCCACCGCGCCGATCTCGGACCAGTCGAAGTCGGCCTCCTGGTCGTCCAGCGTGAACCGGACGCCTGCCCGGGCCACCCGGATCGAGCCGCGCCGGTCGCTGATCTCGAACACCGGGCCGTCCTCGGGCTCTTCCGCTTCCGCTTCCCCGTCGGTCCCGGCGTCGGTCGCCGCATCCGCCACTTCGGGCGACTCAGGCGCTTCGTCGGTCTCCGGGTCCCTCTGCGGTGCGGCCTCCGATTCCGGTTCGGTCTTCCGGGTCGCGACAGGTGCCGCCAGGCCGGGGAGGGGGATGAACGCCGGGTCGGTGCCTGCGGCGAACTCGGGCTTCTTGTTCGACTCTATGCTCTGCTCCACGGCGGGCAGTATGGTCGACGAACCTGTACGTGACCAGTCGGCGCCGTCGCGGCGCGGTGCCGGACCGTCAGAGCACCCCCCGGCGCCACTCCCGTATCAGCAGGTAGCCGAGGTACACACCGCCGATCGCCATGGTGTAGATCCCGACCGGCAGGTCCTCGAAGACCGGCAGCTGCTGGGCGCAGAGGTCGGCGGCCACCAGCAACAGGCCGCCGGTGAGGCCGGAGAGCAGCAGGTGGGGGCCGGATCCGCGGCTGAGGCGCTTGGCGATCTGCGGGGCCGTCAGGGCGATGAAGGCGATGGGTCCCGAGACGCTGACGGCGGCCGCCGAGAGGGCGATGGCGAGGACCACGGCGAGGGTCTTGGCCTTCCTCGGTTCGGAGCCGAGTCCTTCCGCGATGTCGTCGCCCATCTCGCCGATGTCGAGCCGCCGGGAGATCAGCGCGGTCAGCGGGGCGGCAGCGAGCAGGACCAGCCAGATGGTGGTGGCGTCGGTCCAGGAGCGGGCGGTGAGGCTGCCGTTGACGTAGGCGGTGAGGACGGATGCCTTGTCGCGTTCCAGGGCGTAGACGACGTACTGGGTGACGGCGGCGCCCATCGCGGCGACCCCGATACCGGCGATGACGAGCCGGGCGGGGTTGCGGAAGCCGGTGCCGGTGGAGACGTACACGAGGGCCATCGCGAGGACCGCGCCGAGGAGCGCGCCGACGGCGACGGGAAGGGTGTCGGGGAACATCAGCGCGCAGATCGCGGCGCCCGCACCTGCTCCGGCGGAGAGGCCGATGACGTCGGGGCTGCCGAGCGGGTTGCGGGTGACGGACTGGAAGAGCGCGCCGGAGAGGCCGAGCGCGGCGCCGACCCCGATGGCGACGGTGAGGCGGGGCCCGCGCAGCCGGTTGAAGACGAGGCGGTCCTTGCCCTCGGCGTCCCCGAGGAGGGCCGCCGGCAGGTCGGCGAGGTCCAGGCCGAGGCGTCCCCAGGTGAGCGTGGCCACGGCGGCTACGAGGAGGAGGACGAGGAGCCCGGCGCCCGCGAGGACGGAGGCGCGGCGCATCGGCAGGGCGACGGTGCGGCCGACGACCAGGTAGCCGCGGGGGGCCTTGACAGGCTCTCGAAGGGGTTCGGTGACGGTCATGTCGTGCCCCGCATCCTGCGTACGGCGATGAGCAGCGCGGGTGCGCCGATGAACGCGGTGACGACGCCGACCATGAGTTCGGTGGGGCGCATGACGACCCGGCCCACCACGTCGGCGAGGAGCAGCAAGGTGGGCCCCAGCAGCGCGGAGAAGAGCATCTGGACGCGGAAGTCGACGCCGACCAGGGCCCGCACGACGTGCGGAACGGCGAGGCCGACGAAGGCGATCGGGCCGACGGCTGCGGTCGCGGCGGCGCTGAGCAGGGTGGCGGCGAGAAGCCCGCCGCCCCGGGTGCGCGCGGGGTGCGAGCCGAGGGCGACGGCGGTCGCGTCGCCGAGGGCCAGGGCGTTGAGGCCGGGGCCGAGGGCGAGGGCGAGAAGAAAACCGGCGGCGGCGAAGGGCAGGACGGACCAGAACACGTCGAAGTCCCGGCCGCCGAGAGCCCCGACGACCCAGTAGCGGTAGCTGTCGAACACCTGCGGCTTGCTGAGGGTCACCGCCTGGATGAACGCCATCAGGACGGCGGTGAGCACGGCCCCGGCGAGCACCAGGCGCACCACGCTCGTACCCGTACCGGCGGAGCCGATGACATGGACGAGCACCCCGGCGACCAGTGCACCGGGCAGTGCCCACCACATGGTGTCGGTGGCCCCGGAGGCGCCGAACCAGGCGGTCGCGGCGACGATGCTCGCGGAGGCGCCCGCGTTGATGCCGAGGAGGCCCGGTTCGGCCAGCGGGTTGCGCGAGACGCCCTGCATGAGCGTTCCGGCGACCGCGAGGCAGAGTCCGGCGAGGACGCCGAGGACGGTGCGGGGGTAGCGGCTCTCGATGATGGCGGTGACGTTGGCGTCCGCGCTGCCTCCGAGCACGCCGAGGACATCACCGAACGAGGTGCTGCGACTGCCGAACATGACACTCGCGCAGAGCGCGACCGCCAGCGCGGCGACCGCCGCGAACAGGAGGAACGCCGTCCGAGCGGCGCCGGTACGGGAGGTACCGGCGCCGCTCGGCGGTGCGGCCGTGGTGGTTGCCATGGGAGTGAAGTGTGCCTGGTGACCTCTGCGGTCCGGATACCCGGCCGGGGTTACTTGCCGGCCTTCTTGACGGCCTCGTCGATGATCGGCAGGTAGCGCTCGATCGTCCACGGCACGGTCAGCGGGTTGATGATCGAGGAGGCGGTGACGAAGGAGTTGTCGTTGCTCGCGACGACGGCGCCCTTCTTGATCGCGGGGATCGCGCCGTACAGCTTCTGGCCCTCGATCTCCTTGCGGTTCTTCGCGTCCGTGTAGAACGTGAAGACCAGGTCGCTGTCCTTCAGCTTCTCGGCGTTCTCCAGGCCGATGAGGGCCGAGTCGGTGCCGGGGGTCTCCTTGAAGCCGTTGACGACCGGATCGACCTTCAGGCCGAGCGAGGAGACCATCTTGACGCGCTGCTCCTCGGGCTTGAAGACGCCGAGGGTGCCGGGACCGGAGTTGTAGATGTAGGAGAAGGTGACGTCCTTGTAGTTCGGCCGGGTGGCCGCGGCGTCGGCGAGCTGCTTCTCGATCTTCTTCTTGAGGCCGTCGGTGTCCTTGGTCCGGCCGAGCGCCTTGCCGATGATGTCGATCTGCTGGTCCCAGTCGGTGCTCCACGCCTGGTCCGGGTAGGCGACCGTGGGGGCGATGTCCTTGAGGACGTCGTACTGCTTCTGCGTGATGCCCGACCAGGGGGCGAGGATGACGTCCGGCTCCAGCTCGGTGATGGCCTCGAAGTCGATCTCCTCGCCGCCCGCGAACTGCTTGGGCAGCTTGTCCCCGGACTTCTTCACGGCTTCGTTGATCCACGGGAGGTAGCCGGACTTGTCGCTGCCCCACGGGTAGCTCTCGATGCCGACCGGCGTCTGGCCGAGGGCTATCGCGGTCTCGGCGGAACCCTGGCCGAGGGTGACGATGCGCTCGGGCTTCGCGTCGATCTTCGCGGTGCCGAGCGAGCTCCTGATCGAGACGGGGAAGGCTCCGCCGCTCTTCCCTGTGTCCTTCGCCGAGTCCTCGCCGCTGTCACCGTCCGAGGAGCAGCCGGCCAGGACGACGGCGAGGGCCACGGCGGTGGCCGAAGCGGCAAGGGTGTGACGACGCACGCGGGTGAAGCCGAGCATGGGTGTTCCTCATGGTTGGACGAACGAGTGAGAGTTAGGCAAGCCTAAGCTAAACCTACAGGGAGTCTCGATGGGCCCCTCCCTCACCCTCCCGAAAGGCGCCGCCGGAGAGGTCACCCTCCCGCATCAGCCGCCCGTGGTCGACGGCGAGGGTCGCCGGGGTGGCCGACCGCCCGGCGGGATTTCCGCCACGGTCCGCCCCACCGGTGCGGCGCTAGGCTGATGGCGGAAACGGCGGGCGGAAGCGTTCTGGAGCCGGACCATCTCGCAATGCCAAAGGGGCCGGTACGCCGTCCTGGACCCAGGAGGAGCAGTCATGGCCGCCGCACAGCCGTCCCGCCTCACCTCGCGCAACCGGGAGCCTGAGGCCGGCGGCCGTGATCGGTACTTCTCCAAGCTGGTGCAGGAACGGCCCGACATCGCCCTGTGCCGGGCGACGACGCTGGTGACCCGCACCATCGACGAGGAGCTGGCCGGGCGGCGGCTCACCATGGCCCAGCACCTGGTGCTGAAGATGCTGAGCGACGGCGGCCCCTGTTCCCAGCAGGAGCTCAGCGAGGAGTTGCGGATCGACCGCAGCGTGATGGTGGGGTGCATCGACGGGCTGGAGGACTCCGGTCTCGTACGGCGTGAGCGCCATCCCCGGGACCGCCGGGCCTACGCGGTCACGCCGACGTCGGAGGCCGGGCCGGCGCTGGAGGAGGCGGAGGGCGGCGTGCCGCATCTGCTGGACCGGGCCTTCGGCGCCCTCACGGCGACCGAGCGCCGGACCCTGACCCGGCTGATGGGCAAGATCCTCGACGTGACCTGAGGGCAGGAGGGACGCGGCGGGCGGGGTCTCCGCACCGTCAGCGGCCGCCGGGGCCGTAGCGTCCACCGGGACCTGCGGGGACTGCGGGGACGGCGGGGACGGCTCACCCGGGACGGGGGTGGGGGGAGAGGGTGGGTGGGGATGGCTGAGCGAGCCCCTACGTGTTCATGTACTTGACGCAGCCACGCTAGGTGCTGCGCAACAGTGCGATCTCACACAGCACTAGGTTTGAGGAGGTGCCCGGCGTGACTTTCGGCGGGCGGGTACGCGATGGCCTCCGCTGAACGTGTCAGCGGAGGCCATCGCGTACCGGCGTCGGATCAGACGCTCAGGTCGTTGCCCTTCACAGCGGCGACGAACGACGACCAGCGGGCGGCTGTGAACGTGAGAACTGGGCCGTTAGGGTTCTTGCTGTCCCGGACCGGAACGACCGGGGCGAAGTCGTCGGCAACCTCAAGGCACTGGCCACCGTCCTGGTTGCTGTAGCTGCTCTTGCGCCAAGTGGCTGCGGTCAGATCAAGGGCTCGCACGTACTTCCTCCAGGATGCGCAGAATGAACCTCCGCGACTCGGCTGGCGAAAGAGCCAGGTCGCGTACCGAATCGTACGCACGTTGCAGCCGCTCAACCGTTACAGAGTCCTCGATGAGTTCGCCCCTGTACCCGTTCTCGGCATACGCCACGGTACGCCCATCGGGCAAGCGGAGGAACATGACGTCAGCGTTGGTGAGGCCGTGCAGGCCCGCACTGAACGGTGCCACCTGCAGGATCACGTCATCCCGCTCGCCGACCTCCAACAGATACTCCAACTGCTGCTGCCACACCTGCGGATCGCGCAGCGACGTCCGCAACACCGCCTCCGAGAGGATGGTCCGGAACTGTGGCGCATCCTCGCCGGCAAGCAGCTCTCGCCGCCCCATCCGCGCGTCAACCTGCTGGTCCAGCGCCTCTCCCTTGAGTCCACCGGCCGACAACACCTCCCGCGCATACGCAGGCGTCTGCAACAACCCCGGCAGCACGCTCACCGCGAAGTGCCACAGGCTCACCGCCTCGGCCTCCAGCGCCATGTACCGCCGGTACCGCTCCTTGAACTGCGTCTTGTCGCTGACGGCCAACTCCCAGAGCGCCAGCAGCAGCCCCGGCGTCCCGTAATGGACGTCCAGCGCCTGGACCACCTCCGGGCCGCCGACCGTCTCTCCCTTCTCCATCTTGCCGAAGAGCGACCAGTCCCAGCCCAGTCGGTCGCCCAGCTGCCGCAGGCTGTGGCCGCGTGCCGTGCGCAGCAGCCGCAGCTCCTCCGCGAAACGTGCGCGTGGTTCCCTGCTGCGGCCCGTGACCGCTCGCCTCGTCGGCATCGCGTCCTCCGTGGAACGTGTGGAACGTGGTTCTCCTGGCCGGGAAGCTGTGCCCGGCTTCGGCGGGACGGCACTCCTGGCCAGGCCATTGTCGTAATGAGCCCCTCACGCACGGTAGTTCAGGACGCGTGGCCGGGGCGCCGGTTCCGTGCAACATCAGCCGAAGGAGGACGCCATGCCGTCCAAGCCGCCTCTCCCCCGCCGTACACCGCAGAGCGCCTCTCTCAACTCCGGGGCCGCCCAGGTGAAGGAGGCGATGGATGCGCGGGACGCGTTGGCCACCGCCCTCACCCGGGCCGGTATCCAACTGCCCGCCATGGATGTCCGTACGCCGTGGGCCGACACCGTTCGCGAGGACGACGAGGACGGCCCGGGCGCCGGGCCGGGCGACAAGGGCGCCGCCTCGGAGCATTCGGGCGAGATTCGGTACGCCCTCGTCCACCTCGGGGTCTGCTCCGCCCCTGTGGCCCACGCGTTGGCGACCGCCATCACGAACGGGCTGGCCGGGTGACGGAGGGCGGTGCCCCGGATGTCGGGGCGGCCGTCCATGACGCCGGGTGCGACCGGGTGGGAGTGGTGCTCGGACACCGGGGCGCCTTCCTCCGGCTCGGCCCGCTCGGGGGCGGGCGCGCCTGGGAGGCTGACCCGGCGAACGTACGGCCCCTCAGCCGTGCCGAACGGCTGAGCGCACAGCTAGCCGAGGTGAACGCCCGCAGCCGGCAGCCGCGCTGACGTCAGCCGCAGGACTCCCGCGTGTTCGGGCGGCGTTGACGAGCCGGGGAACCGGGGGCCTCCCCGGGGAGAGCGCCGCCCTGTTCGAGCAACCGCCGCTGCGAGAGGAGATAGCCCAGCTCCGCCCTGCTGCGGCTGCCCAGCGCTTCGGAGACCTTCCGGATGTGGGTGGATACCGTGCGAGCGCTCATGCCCAGCCGGGACGCGATGGATTCGTCCGTGTGGCCGGTCACGACCATGCGGAGCACGGTCCTGCGGACGGAGCTGGTGAGCAGGTCGGGGCGGTGCCGTTCGACGGTGATGGCGACGGGCTCCGCGCGTTCCCACGCGTGGTCGAACATCTTGGCCAGGAACTCGACCACCCCAGGATGGCGGAGAGCCAGCGCGGTGCTCTTGCGCTCCGTGGTCCCCGGGATGAAGGCGATGGCACGGTCGCAGACGATGACGCGCTCGAAGATCTCATCCACGGTTCGGACCCGGGCACCCTCGGCGAGGACCTGTTCGATGTAGGCGAGGGTGGGCGCGTGTGACCGGACGCTGTGCTGGTAGAGGGTGCGCTGCCGTACGCCTTTCCGCAGCAGCTCGAGATCGCGGGGTAAGGCCTCGGCGAGCAGCGTGGGTGACCGGCCGCCGCCGGGCTGCGCGGTCAGCAACTCCTCCTTGCAGGACCCGACGGCCTTCCGCAACGCCTCACCGATCACCTCTTCGCCGTTCAGGGACTCGACGGGCGGCTCGGCCCGGCGCTGGACCTTTCGGTAGACGGCTTCCGCCGCGAGAAAGGATGAATGCAGGACTTCCAGGGATTTCCGGCGCTCTTCTATGTCGCGCTCGACATGGCGTGCGAGCAGCGATTCGGCGATTCCCGGGGGAACGGGCACGTACACGTCCCGCCGGCCGGGCAGCGGCCTGAGCAGACCGGAGCGTACGAGGGACCCGGGCACTTCACCGGATATCGTGCCCGCCTCCAGCGCCTCGCGGTAGCGCCGCAGCACCTCCTCGCTCAGGCGCACCTCACTAAGGGACGTTTTGTCAGGTTCTGAGGCCATCTGCTCATCCTTCGTGTTGCCGCAATGCGTGGTCGGGACGACAGGCAGGCTCGCACCGTCACCGGAATATGCATAAGGATGGCCGTGACGCAAACAATGCGCCCGAAAAGGAACGACAGGGATACCACCACCCGGGTTATCCACAGGAACGCGCCCGGGAAATTTCACAAACGGGAAACACCCTCCGTGAAACATGGAAACAATCACATCGATAAGGTGATGGTATGTATCGGACCGTCAGCGCTGCGCCTACTTGCTTTGCAGAACCCACGCGCCACGTAAAACGGGCACGAAAAGACTCGGCCTGGGGCTGATGCACGAAAAGCGCAAACAGCGTCATTCCCTATTCGGCCGATTTCGCCTCGAAATTGACGGAGAACTGTCTCACGCTCTGAGACGGCCGAGGCGGTGAGTGCGCCCGCACCGAGTCCGGGCCGGCTCCCGCCGCGCCCCGCCCCGTCCTCTCAGTCGTGGGCGAGATCGTCCGGCGTGGACCGGGCGAGGTCGCCCAGGGTCGCGAGAGCCCGGGAGAGCGTCTCCTCGCCGGGCGAGGCGAGGCCGAGCCGGATCGCGTGCGATCCGCGGTGGCGGCCTACGGAGAACGCGGCGGCCGGAGTGACCGCGATGCCGTGCCGCGCCGCGGCGGCGACGAAGGTGTCGGCACGCCACGGACGCGGCAGCTCCCACCAGCGGTAGTACGACCCCGGCGCGCTGCGGGTCACGAAATCCCCGAGGTGGCGCTGCGCGATCTCCTGTCGCTCAACGGCCTGTCGCTGCTTGGCCCGTACGAGCGTTTCCACGACGCCGTCCGCCTGCCACTGGGCCATCGCCTGCAACGGAAAACCCATGGGCGTCCAGCCCCCCGAGCGCAGAGCGGCCGCCACCCCGCCCGACACGCCGGCGGGGGCCACCGCGAACCCGAGGGAGAGCCCCGGGGACAGCCGCTTGGACAGGCTGTCGACGAGGACCGTCCGCTCGGGCGCACGCGACGCGAGGGGCGGAGAATCATCCCGGAGGAAGGCCCAGACGGCGTCCTCGATCGCATGGATCCCGCACGTCAGCAGCACATCGGCCAAGCGGTCCAGCCTGTCCGCGGGCATGGTCAGCGACAGCGGATTGTGCAGGACGGGCTGCACGTAGACGGCGTGCAGCGGCCCCGCCCGGTGCGCCTCCTCCACCGCCTCCGGGATCAGCCCGGCCTCGTCCATGGCGAGCGGCACAAGGGTGACGCCCAGCCGGGTGGCGATCGCCTTGAGCACCGGATACGTCAACTCCTCGACGCCCAGCCGCGCGCCCGGCCGCGTCACCGCCGCGACGACCGCCGAGATCGCCTGCCGCCCGCTGCCGGCGAACAGGATCCGCGCCGGATCGGTGTGATGTCCGGTTCGCCGGAGACCACGACCGGTGGCCGGGCGCTGAAGT